>JBNLCD010000013.1:0-26581 GCA_050303635.1 Anaerolineae bacterium | reverse complement strand
TGATCATGCGATTAGCCGTATCGAACGCGGATTACTCGGTTTTCTCTATGTTGAAGGCGAGGCTGATCCAACTATTTTCGATGCGGAAGCCCTAAACAACTAAGTAGAGCTTAAATAGTCTGTCTCGTAAATAAAGCGGTGTCATTTTCTCGCTGTGAAACGCGGTAGGCTGAAGCCATACCGCTAGCTACAAAAACAAGCATGCTAAAGCAAGCTTCGATTCTCAGTTTAGTCATGTACGTTGGGATAAACCATTAAATTAGCATCTATGAAAAAGTGAGGAGTGCCACGGTACTCCTCACTTCGTGTAAACAGTACTTTGATAGCAACGAATTGTATTTCGGTACCACTTTCAACCCCAAAATTCATCGTGCCAATTATGTCAAATGTGTAATCTACAAAGCCACGATGTGTGTTTGGCGACATAAGGTTTGTGCTCACTCTATTTTAACCCTCATCCCCTCGGCCCCTTCCTCATAAGGGTAGGTTTTTAATGATTGCGCTCAAATGGGGCTAGCTCCTAAGTTTGGGACAAGGGTGCTAGCCCGTCAGCCGCCCTCGAATAAATTCGGGACTAAAAATCATCACCCTATGAATGGGTTTAAAACTCCCGCAGGCGACAGGCGTAGTCCATTTATAGGACGCTGTTTTTTAGCTATGGATTTGAATCCGTAGCGGTCACGCCCTCTCGTCTATTTCGCCCTCTATAAAAACCTACCCTGCGAGCCGGCTCCTTCTCCTCTTGAAATGCGCGGAAGAAGGGGGTCTCAACCCATTGAGCATACTGTGCGTGCGCTTTAGCGTACTTTGTTTTTGCATAGCCGCAGGTTTCAACCTGTGGTGTTTGTCTAATCTTCAACCTACGGTGTCTCTACCACGTTTCCTCAACCCTGCAAAAATTTTTGCTCAAATGGAACTTCTATCCGACAATAGACGTTGTATGGGTGCGAAACAAATTGCCATAATTTTTTAGGGAAGGATTGAAGGAATAAGATTATGAATTTAAGAAAATTCTGGGGACGCTGGCTGATTCTCGTCATCATCCTCAGCTTACTTCCACAGGTCAATCTGGTCTCATCGCAAGGTGATCCAGATAGCGACGACCCACCCCCGCAAGTCATTGATGTCTGGCCTCTGCCGGGTGTGGAAATGGGCGGCATCGACCCCCTCAGCATTAGTTTTGATCAAGCCATGAATGCCGACACAGTCGAAGCGGCGTTTAGCATCGAGCCAGATTTGGCAGGTGAAATTGTGTGGTCTGATACGCGGACGCTCAATTTTATTCCGAGCGAAGGCTGGGCCGTCGCGACGGATTACACCGTTACCATTGCCGAAACAGCCCTCTCTTCATTGACCGATTTGGCGTTAGCCGAAGCATATACAGTCGCCATTAAGACGGTTGGTCCGCTTGAAGTAGCCGCTGTCGCACCGGCTGATGATGCTGAAAATGTCGATGCGAACAGCACCATTGTCGTGACATTTAATCGTCCGGTCCAACCACTTGTCTCAACGGATGAACTGGCCGATTTGCCCGCGCCGATCATGATTGAACCAGCCGTTGAAGGGTCGGGTGAATGGGTCAACACCTCCATTTATGTGTTTACGCCCGAAAAAGTCTTCGATGGTGGCACCACCTACACGGTAACCGTCCCCGGTGGCCTCGCCAGTATCGATAATGCCGTTCTCGCTGAAGATTATTCATGGTCATTCAGCACCCTCCCACCTCAAATTCAAAATGTCTATCCTTACAGCGGCGCAACGAAGGTTTTGCTCGATCAAGTCGTAACGGTCTATTTCAGTCAACCGATGGACACCGCCAGCACTGAAGAAGCTTTTGATTTAACAAATTTCCGCAATTTGGAACCCGTTTTGGGGACATTCGCCTGGGATGATGCAGGTCAAGTGATGACCTTCACCCCCGATGATCTGCTCGATATTGCCACCACCTATCGCGTGAATATCGGCGATACCGCCAAGAGTGCCAGCGGCGAAGCAACATTGACTGCTGGAATTTCGCGTGATTTCACCACAGTCCCCTTACCCGGTGTTGAATCCACCAATCCGCGTGATGGCCAAGTTGATATTAGTCCCGGACGCGGCGCGTATATTCAATTTAAATCGCCGATGAAATCCAATTCCCTTGAAGGCTTAATTGAAATTTCACCAGAACCCGAAGATTGGGAACCCTATGTGTCCGAAGAACAAACGGATTATATTTCCATCGGTTTCCGCAGTTTACCGAACACCACCTACACCATCACCCTCAAAGCCGGGGCCGAAGATATTTACGGCAACAAAATTGAAGAGGATTACACCTTCAGCTATACCACGGGTGAAATTGCAAGTTGGTTCTCGCCAATTACGCGCGGGAATATGTCCTTAACGGGAGCCCATCGCAAAAATACCCGCATTGCCGTCGAATATAGCGGCACCCCCACGGTTGAATTCACTATTTATCGCCTTGATAGTGATGCGAGCTATATGGAACAAGCCATCAATGGTTATTACGATGGCACTCTCGCACCGTGGGCTAGTGTGACAAATATGGTGCGCAAGTGGACTCAAGAATTTGATTCTAACGGGAACACCAATAAGATCGAGGAAATTCTGCTAGCCAGCGAAAATGGCGGCACCCTACCCAATGGTGTTTATTGGGTCGTGATGGAATCCACCTATCGCTATAACAGCCGCGACCCGTGGGAAACCCGCACCGATGAATTTACGTTGGCCGTTACCACTGCCAATATGACGGTCAAACGCTCACCTGACGAAGTGTTGGTCTTTGTGACGGATATGCCCACGGCTGAACCTGTCGCGAATGCCACCGTCAGCGTGTATCACAATGCGACTTTAATTGGGCATGGCACGACCGACGAGGACGGTGTTTTCCGTTCACCGGCGATTATCGATATCAACGATCCCTTCATCTATATGGTTGCCGAAAATGAAGACACTTTCGGTATTTGGAGCAGTTATAACTCACGCACGATGCCCTTCGAAGTCAATTATCTTTACACCGATCGGCCCATCTATCGTCCGGGCGAAACGGTTCATTTCCGGGGCGCGATGCGAATTAAGAATGACATGGCATATCGCATACCCAAAGTGAGCGAAGTGCCCGTCGTCATCGTATCTTATGCCACCGGCGAAACACTCTTCGAAGAAGATGTTGAAGTCACCGATTTTGGGACATTCAGCGGCAGTTTCGATTTGAGCGAAGATGTGGCCCTCTCCAGTGCCCGCATTGATGTGAATGGCAAATACTTTGGTGACTTTACCATCGCCGAATTCCGTGTGCCTGAATATGCAGTGAGCGTGACCGCCACGAATGCTGAAATTATTCGCGGCGAAAGTCTCGATGCGTTGATTAATGCCAGCTACTATTTCGGCGGCAATGTCACCAACGCCAATTTATATTGGTATGCCGATGGCAATGCCGGGAATTTCAATTACACTGGCCAAGGTCGCTACACCTTTATCGATTACAACGCCAGTTATCCCTATTTCTATGAATCAGGCGAAGGTAAAACCGATGCCGCTGGCAATTTCATTGTCAGTTCTGAAAATACCGATTCGGGTTCAACGCGCCCGATGAATATTGTGATCGAAGGCACAGTCACCGACGAAAGCAATCAACCGATCAGTGGTCGCACGAGCGTTCTGGTCCATCCGGCCAGTGTTTATGTGGGCCAACGGACTGATAAATATTTCGGTAAAGCCAATGAAGAAATGACGGTCGATTTAATCACCGTTGATCCGGACAGTGCCATTGTCGGCGAGCAAAAAGTGGATCTGACGCTGATTGAAACGCGCTGGACGCGGGTGCCGATTGAAGGTCAATTTGGCCGTTATAATTGGGAACAAGAGGAAATCGAAGTCCTCACCGAGAGCATTATCACAGGTGAAGATGGTAAGGCGCAATTTACCTTTACGCCACCCAATGGCGGTATCTTCCACTTGCAAGCCAAAGTGCTTGATGAACGTGAACGTGTCAATGCCAGTCGATTGCGTTTCTGGGTGATTGGTGATCGTCCGGTGTGGTGGGGGCGTCCTTCCACCTCGATTGATTTAGTGGCCGATGCCGAATCTTACAAACCCGGTGATACTGCGCAAATTCTCGTGCCAATTCCGTTTGCGGGTGCGTCCACTGTTTTGGTGACGACCGAACGGGTTGATATTATGTCATACGAAGTTTTGGCTGTCGAAGGTTCAACTCTGCTTTATGACTTGCCCATTACCGATGAATATGCGCCGACGATTCACGTTTCATTTACTGTGATTAAGGGCATTGATGAGGAAAGCCTCAATCCCGAATTTCGTCAGGGAAACATCGCCCTAACCGTTATTCCGGTAGAACAACAACTCACAGTCACGGTGACGCCATCTAAGGATATCACCCAACCCCGCGAAACGGTTGATTTCGATATTTCTGTAACCGATGCGCACGGCGAACCGGTTGTGGCGGAAGTTGGCCTC
The DNA here is from genome assembly GCA_050303635.1 of Anaerolineae bacterium. GTDB lineage: Bacteria > Chloroflexota > Anaerolineae > Aggregatilineales > J027 > JAKEEQ01. The sequence goes on along the minus strand of JBNLCD010000013.1, from coordinate 22,105 downwards.
CGCATGACGGACAAGGCTATTTTGGCGCTCTTGCCGGATAACAGTGTCAGTCCAGAAGCGGCCTTCTATGGATGGCAATCGAATCTGGTCAACACGGGCGTTTCCATTTCGAGTCTGCTTGATGTCCTCACGGATGAAACCTTAGGCACTGAAGAAGAAAAAGCTCAAAATGAACCCGTCGATGAAGCTGAAGCTGATTTCGACGGCGAAAATCGCAATGGTGTGCTTCCGACTGCCGCACCGACAGCGACGGCTGAAGCGATGGCCGATGATGCCGCCGGCGAAGGTTATGGTGGTGGCGGCGGAGGTGGTGGCGATAACACCGCACCTGTCATCCGCGAGAACTTTGAACAAACTCCACTCTGGGAACCGCATGTGGTGACGGATGTCGATGGTACGGCACGCCTCTCGCTTGAATTGCCCGACAATTTGACCACCTGGAATGTGCAAGCCCGTGTTTTGAGCGAAGATACCCAGGTCGGGCAAACTGAAACCGAAATCGTGACCACCTTGCCGCTTTTGGTTCGACCCGCAACCCCGCGTTTCTTTGTGGTTGATGATCGTGTCGAATTGGCTATGGTCGTCAACAATAATACCGATACCGATCAAACCCTCGAAGCCACGCTTGAAGCTGAAGGCGTCACTCTCGAAACCGAATCGGCGCAAACCGTGACCATTCCAGCGGGTGAACGTTTACGGGTCCGTTGGTGGGCACGCGTCGATGATGCTGAATTTGTCGACATCACTTTCCTCGCGATTGGCGATGGTTTCAGTGATGCCAGCAAGCCGTCCTTGGCCAATGAAGATGGTCTTATTCCGGTTTATCGTTACACGGCACCGGATACGGTCGGCACGGCGGGCCTTATCCGCAACACGGGTTCTAAGACCGAAGGCATTGCTTTACCATCTCGTATTCAAGCCGAAAGCGGCACGATTACAATTAAAGTCGACCCATCCTTGGCGGCTAGCCTAATCGACTCTTTCGATTATCTCAAGAACTACAAGCACCAATGTATTGAACAAACGGTCAGCCGTTTCTTGCCAAATGCCGTAACCTATAAAGCGCTCAAGGATTTAGGCATTCAAGATCCCGTGCTCGAAGCCAATTTGGTTGTGACGCTGAATGAAGGTCTCACCATTTTGGAACGTGAACAAAATCCAGACGGTGGTTGGGGTTGGTTCGCGGGCATGAAGAGTAGTTATCTCGTCACCGCTTATGCATCACTCGGCTTGATTGAAGCGCGTGAAGCCGGATTCACCATCGATGAAAGTATGTTGGTGAATGCCATGAACTTCCTCCAAGGCGATTTGATCCGTCCAACGATTGATACCAGTCCGTGGCAATTGAACCGTCAAGCCTTCTATCTCTATGTGATGGCTCGCGATGGACGCGGCGACAAGCAACGGTACGACGATCTGTTTGAACACCGTCTCGACATGTCCTATATGGGCCGCGCTTACTTCTTAATGGCCTATATGGAACTCTTCCCCGAAGCAGGTGAAATCAGTGATTTGACCTCGGATTTGACGAGTGCGGCGATTCTTTCGGCAACGGGTGCCCACTGGGAAGAAGATTACAACGATTGGTGGAACTGGTCGAGCGATACCCGCACCACGGCCATTGTCTTGAGTGCGCTCATCCGTGTTGATCCTGAAAATGATCTACTTGCCAATGCCGTCCGCTGGTTGATGATTGCCCGCGATGGCGATCACTGGACAACTACCCAAGAAACCGTGTGGGCCGTGATTGGTCTCACCGATTGGATGGTCAGCACCGGTGAATTACAAGGCAATTATGATTACAACGTCAGTATCAATCGTGAATTGCAAGCTGAAGGTACTGTCACACCGGAAACGGTTCGTGAAGGGGCTACAATTGAAATTCCGATCAGCGAACTCTCAGCGGAAGAACTCAACCGCTTAACGATTGCGCGTGGCGAAGGCGATGGTGTCTTGTACTACACCACGCACATGGACTTGCGCTTGCCCGCTTCTGAAGTTGATGCGATTAATCGCGGTATCAGTGTTCAACGTGACTACTTCTTGAACGACGATCCGGACACTAAGATTACGAGCGCCTATATCGGCGATACCATCACGGTCCGCGTGACCATGACGCTCACCCAAGATGTCTACTACTTCGTGCTCGAAGATCCGATTCCAGCAGGTACCGAAGGCGTGAACACCTCACTCCTGACAACCAGCCAAGGCGTGGACGGACCGAATCTCCAAGCCCAATATAACCGCTACAATCCGTTCTGGTATTGGGGCTGGTGGTGGTTCGATCGCACTGAAATGCGTGACGAACAAGTCAATCTCTATGCCGACTTCTTGCCGCGTGGTACCTATGTTTATACGTACCAAATTCAAGCGACGACACCCGGTGAATTCCAAACCATGCCATCCCATGCCTACGCTTTCTACATGCCAGAAGTGTTTGGCCGGACCGATGGTTCACTCTTCACCATTACGGACCCACCGACTGAGGAATAAGACCCTCACTCCCAAACAGGTGAGGGGAGTCCAAGTAAAAATCAACGGGCGGGATGTTTCGACATCTCGCCCGTTTTTTTCAATATACGACAGATCGGTACTATCCTTATCCTATTATTTAAACGGCGAACCACATCGGGTCCGCCCGCTGACTTACCCACTTATCTCCGTTGTAAATTTGTTGAAAAAAGAACGCTTTGGACACAATTTGAGGCCATTTTCCCAATAAAGGGCACTGCGCGGCTTCTCTGCTGATTTTAGCTCCCCTTCTCCCGCGCTTTTCAGGGGGAGAAGGGGCTAGGGGATGAGGGCCGCAAATAGTCGCCACGATGTAATTGTGCTACTAGCTTAACAATAGGATTTCAACCCAAGGCGGCCACTCCGACAGCCATAGAACTAGTATCGTAAGTAGTACTCTTGCATACCATAAATGTGACAGATAACTTGTAGCATTATTTTAGATAATGGGTCAGTATATTGCTCATAAGATAAGTTGTTGCCCCATCAGAATTTAAATGGCCTTTATGCGAGGAGCAATTTGGGGATACTTCACACTGATGCTTATGGTGGCTACATTTCTTAGTCTAGGTTGATATATTCAGGGATTAATTTGTATCAAATGCATTTCGCCAAAACCAGACATACTCACTTTACAGGAACAAATTAAGACTATCGGTATTAGGGAGGGTCTATCAATTTGTTGACTAAGAAATATAACCATTTCTTCCAATCGTGCTCACCCCAATTGGTGAGCGGTACCATCTAATACATGGTACCTAAGTGACAAATGGGGAAGATGGCAAGATATCTTCCCCGTTTGCTATCCACACTATGTTGGTATTCATCCGAATAAATACTTTTATAAAATAGCGTGTTGTAGCGTTGGATTTCAATCCAAGGCAACGATCAAAAATGAGATCTAGTCTTGGTCATTGGCATTGGTAAGGAGGTTTTTATCTGTTGCTAGCTTGACGGCTTCACCACGCGTCGAAACGTGAAGCTTGGACAGAATATTGCTGACGTGTGTTTTGATTGTTGAAACGCTGAGGTTGAGTTCCTCGGCAATCTTCGGATTCGTCAGTCCATCCGCCAGCATAGCCAGAATTTCTAATTCGCGCTCGGTCAGATCATAATCCGTTTGTTTCCAAATGGAATTCTTTTTACTGACGAGGGTTTTGGTAATCTCTGGCCCCAAAATGGTATGGCCCTTATTCACATTGCGAATGGCGTCAATTAAAACATCGGCCCCGATATTTTTGAGTAAATACCCTGTTGCCCCGACACTGAGGGCTGCCATGATTAAATCCGCACTACCGAAACCCGTCAGCGCAATAATATTGATGTCGGGATAGGCTTCCTTAATACGGCTGATCGCTTCCGTACCATTCACATGGGGCATATTCAAGTCCATTAAAATGGTGTCTGGCTGATGTTTTTCACACAGCGCCATTGCCTGTTCGCCGTTTTCAGCCTCGGCCACCACTTCAAAATCCTCAACTGTCGCCAACATGGTCGCTAAACCAAAACGGACCAATTGATGATCATCGGCTATTAGAATTCGTATTTTCTGCGCTCTCGTCATATTTATTATTTTTCTACTCAGACTCATTTTCTAAGTTTAAGGTGAGAATGACTTCAGTCCCGCTACCGGACTGGCTAAGCCACGCCAACTCTGCGTTAATTTGTTGAGCCCGTTCTTTCATCATGGAAAGGCCCATGTTCATTGTACTGACATCTGAAATGTCGAATCCCTGACCATCATCCCGGATTTGGTAGATAAACTTATCGGCTTGATACACTGATGAAATGGTAACTTCGCTGGCCTGAGCATGCTTCACGATATTGTTGAGCGCTTCTTGGGTGATTCGATAAATAACCAACTGTTCTTGCACAGATAATTCTGGGAAGTGCGTAACATCAAAGTTAAATTTGATATGCGTTTTGCTGACGGTACTGATAAGATGGGTAATCATTTCCAACAAACCGCCTTGCATAATGGATTGCGGTTTAAGTTCCATCAATAACGCGCGCATTTCGGCTAGCGCAAATTGGATAATATTGGCCAGATCTTTAATTAAGCTGAAGCATTTTGCCGGATCGGTCGCCCAAATTGTGGGTAGCGTATTGGCGATAATATTCGCTGACCAGAGGGTTTGTGATACTGAATCATGGAGATTATGCGCAATTTCATTCCGTTCACGTAAACGCGCAATCTCCTGCGATGCTGTATATAGCTTATTGTTAATAATGGCTCGTGTCGCCTGCTCCGCAAATATCCTGAGATTTTCCACATCTTGCTGATTGAAGGCGGCGGCTTGATGTGACCATAAAATTAAGACACCCAGCCGTTCCACCCCAGAATCAAGGCCGATGGCCAAATTTGCATGTAAGCAAGGTGGCAACTCTAAATCAGGATGATCCTGTTTAAGATGATTGATAACTGCAACACTGTCATCGAGTAAATCGTTGAATATGAGGAGTGTGGTTAAATCAATTTTCTTCAAATCAGCTAAATCAAGTTTAGGTTGGGATGTGGTAATATGCCATTTTGTGGCGTTGTCATCTAATAGCAGCAAGCAACCATAATCATGATCAACAATCATTTTTCCCGAAGTCAAAATATTATCGATAATATCGTCTATTTCGAGACTCGCACTAAGTCGTTCGGCAGTGAGCCGTAAACTCAGTTGCAATAAATGTTGTTCTTGTTCAGCTTTCTCCTGCAATTTACGTTGTGTAATGTCAATTGATGAACCGATGAAAGCGATGGGTTGATTATTCCTGTCGAAAATAATGCTCGATTCGATGTAAATATCAAATTGTGTGCCATCTTTTGTCCGAGCAATTGCCTCACCTAACCAGCGCCCTTTTTCAATTAATTCCTGAAAGATTTCCTGGGCATACTCTTGCGATAAGGAAAAATCGGAGAACGGTCTGCCAATGATTTCATCCACCGTATCATAGCGCCACATGCCGACAAAAGCTGGATTAACATATATAAGCTGACCGTCTAGATTGGCAATGCTAATCGCGTTTGAAGCAGATTGCAGGGCCAGATCTTTGATGAGTAATTCTTCTTGGGCCTGCCGGAGCTCATGGATATCCATGACAGCGCCTATATAACCGTTAATTTGACCATTCTCATCGAAAATGGGTTTTGCCACACCATAAACCCAGCCGGATCGTAAGCGATATTCAAGACTAAAATCTTGCTGGGTCTCAAAGGTCCGTTGCCATTCATTTTTGACTTTACGGCGATCATCGGGATGAACACTTTGCAGCCAACCATAATCATGCAGTTCAGGGAAGGACATTCCAAATATTTCAACAAGACGATCATTGACAAAAATAGCGACGCCGTCCTTATTTGTGTGGAATATGCCGACTGGCGAAAGCTCTAATAATGTTCGATAAAGTTGCTCACTGCGTATCAAAGCAATTTCGGCATTCATGCGATCAGTGACATCCAAGCCAATCGCCAGAATGCCGGTAATTTGGTTGGCACTATCGCGCAGTGCCTTGTCATACCAGAGAATTTGCCGTTCTTCGCCATTCTTGCCAATGATAGGATTTACATTGCCAATAGTCGATTCACCCTTAATTGCTTTGGCGAATAATTGATGAATGGCAGACTTATAGCGTTCAGGCAGAAATGTTGGAATCCACTCGTGACTCTGTACCTCAGCGAGTGAGATGCCTGTTAAATTCTCAAGATAACGATTATAGCGAACGATCCGGCCTTGCGTATCCAACACCAACACAATAACGGGTGCAATATCAATCAGGGTGTTGGCAAAATCGCGTTCAGTTTTAAGCGCAAGATTCGTCTCAGAAAGTTGTTGGGTCCGTAACTTCACTTGCCGCTCTAAATGATCATGCGCCTCTCGTAACACTAATTCAGCTTTTTTACGTTGCGTGATATCTTCAGCATGGACTGTTATGATATCCGGTGAGGAATAGGCATAAGTAAAAATAATATGGCGTTGATCTTGGCTACCTGTGAGCGTTTTATAAGGAATTTCATGTTTAAACAGACCTTTTTGGATAAAACATGTCTCAAGATCTTGGATGATATCATGTCCTTGGGGATATACTTCGCGCGCTGTTTTTCCAAAAAGTGTTTCGATTTCCGGTGAAACACTCTTTGTAGCTTGATTTACATCAATTAGCACAAAGTCATCGCCACGCTTTTGCCATGTTGAAGTAGGCACCGGAATAGATTCATATTGAGCGCGTAAGCGTTGCTTGCTCGCTAACGCCGTATTGAGGGCCTGAACGCGTTGGGTCACATCTTGCGCGGTCCCAATCATGCGTACGGCTTGGCCGTTTTCATCAAACATAACTTCGCCGTTTTCATGCACATACTTGTATGTGCCGTCGCGGAGGATGATTCGATGTTCAATATCATACACCGCTTGGTTGCGGGTGGCGGCTTCAATGGCCTGTAAAAGCATGTCGCGATCATTGGGATGGACAAACTCCATGAAAAGCGCGAAGCTTATCTTTTCAGCGGGCGGATAATCTAGGCCAAAGAGATGAAATATGCCCTCTGACCAAAATAAATCCCCGCTCGCGATATCCCAATCCCAGTGGCCTATGGCGGCAATTCTTTCAGCTTTAACGGCCCGTTTTTCGCTTGTGGCCAGTGCTTGTTGCATTTGATGGCGTTCTGTATCGTCAAAAGCTATCCCTAGAATGCCAATAATTTGACCTTGCTGATCTTTGTGGGGTGAATAAGCCACATCAAAGACTTTGCCTCGTACTTCCACATGCGACTTCACAACTTCACCGGTCAGGACTCTGGCATAGGTTTCTTTTAATTGAGTCCTAACTTCAGGAAACAGTTCAAATGCTGATTTGCCGACCGCTTGGCCAGGTTTTAATCCAATGGCTTCAAGATCGTGACCTTCCGATAAGGTATAGACGCCATCCCTATTCAGCGCAAATAAAATGACGGGGAGATGGTTGATGATGGTACTAATTTGTTGTTCATAAGATTGCACTTCAGCGAGTAATGCTTGTTGAGTGGTGACGTTGCGAATCTCGTACAGAAACTTATTGCCATCCATGAGGGTAATGTTGATATTTAGTGAGATTGTTTCACCTTTTTTATTGGCAATGCGGTGTTCTTCACGCCAATGGACATCGGTAAGTTTAGGCAAGGTGATGTTTATAAAAGGTAGATTCTGAATATTGCCCATCGATTGTATTTCTGATGCTGAATAGCCCCATTGGTCGCTAATATTGGGACAAACATAGATGAAATCGCCTTTTTCATCCGAAACGATTACCCCTGTTTCAAGGATCTCGATAACCTCTTCAAAAAAACTGTCATGTATCGGCTTGGATTTCGGGACGGCAGTGTACTCATCAAGTAATTGTTGCACAAAGTCATCTGGGGTTTGGTTTTTGTTTTGGGCAAGAGTCTCTAATCTAGTTAGGACTGATTGACTGAGTGCACTCATAACGGTCATGATACTTTCATGTTTTAGTAGATTTTGGCAGAAAATTATCTAAACAGATCCGGCGTAATCTACAGATTACCGGATAAACAAACCGAACACGGTTTCCCTAGTGTTCAGATTGCATTTTATGATCCCGCTGGCCGATGAAATGCTACATAGATGTTGATTAACTGGATGGCGAATTAATGTTTTCAAAGATTTAGTACGTATTTATCGTGAATTTTGGTTTAGGCTTACGCTCAGAATAGGATGATTTCTGACTTGATCCCACGCCAAGGGGCTAAAGTCGTCTTGTTATGCCTAAGTTGAGATTACTGGGTCATGTCAACTCTCAGTTATCCCTTTAACAAGGGTCTTCAGGTCCCTGTTTAGCCAAAACTCACGTTCTTTACATTTATTGCATATTTATTTTTAAATAGATAATTTAGGACCCTAATTATCTATAATCATTTTCTTAATAAAATAATAAACAATTTAAACATAGCCATTTTACAGCAATTGAGCCACTAATTTTCAAAACCTAAATGCTAATACAATGCAGTAAGTTATAACGCCGTCGCTAGCGGCTTATAATTGTTAAGATTTTGTAAATAAAGTTGTAAATTAGATAACCTTACGTTTGTGAAAACCAGTACTACTGTTTATTGATCAGTGTTTTCGCCATTCATTCTAAAGTACTAGTCCTCTAAGTAGTACTCTTGCATGATGAAAACATGACAGAAGGGTCTTACCATTAATTTAACCTTATCAGGGGAGAGCATCACAATTTTAAAATAAGCATCAGGGGTACTTGGGAGCTAAATAGTCCGATTCCGTTTATCGATGAAATGGAGCAAGTGCCATGCCAAGTTCAATTAAAACATTAGTTGCTGAAGATGATAAAAGCTTACGCAGGCTATTCTACAAGGCTTTCAAACACGCGGGCTTTACCTGTGATATGGCAAGCGATGGCCACATGGTCTGCAATCGACTACAGAGCAACTGCCCTGATATCTTGATCCTTGATTTGGGATTACCCGGCATTTCAGGTCAAGAAATTTTAACTCGCATCAAGAATTCACGAAATTTAGATCACGTCCATGTCATTATTGTGAGTGGCAATCAAATGGCTGACCAGATTCCGGATGCTGATCGCGCTGACCTCATTATGATCAAGCCCGTGAGTACCCGCGATCTTGTTAAATTAACGGAAAGATTCGCCTTATCACTGGACCGCATTGTTAGATAATTAATAGAAATTTACGACGATGACCTACATAGAGGGGAGAATCAAAATGGACATTAATCAAATAGAATTGAAGCATGGTTATTCTGCATATCGAGTTAATATTAGTGATTTGAAACGACCCACATTGGACAGATTGATTGACGATACATTGCAACTGTTAGATCAACAACAAACCGATTTGTGTAAAATGCTCATTATCGATTTGTGTTCAATCAATACAGTCATGACACCCTATGCCAAACACATTATTTGCGATCTGCTGGAAACGTGGCATACGTCGCATGATGGTTCTACGGCCATCATCACAGATAGTACGCTTCTTTCAGCATCGCTCAAAGCTTTTTTTCATTTCAACTTATCGACCGCTGTCGCGCCGCAGGTCAGTATATTCTCAGGTGTAAACAGTGCCCTAAGTTGGCTAAATCTTCAAGTCATGCCACCCTTGGGTGATTCAAATCGCCCACTCTAAGCTGAAGTTAACAATCCTAGCAGTAATAATAGTTACTAGAACACACCCTTAATTTTTGGAATCGCAAGTCAGTTAAAACTGGCAAGATTCATCTCATAGCCGCTGGTTTAGGTAATTTGTTCTTTGAATGTGGGACCATCGTATCAGTACAGGTATTTTTCGGTCTGGGCAATGACACATGCGAGGGAATCATTGTAACAAGGACTGATGGGCGTAATAAGTTACTTTAAACCCCTAAACCAGCGGCGATAATTTCTTGAAGATGAGGCCACCCCACGATGTGGCCTCATCTTCATAAATATGGTTCTCGTGAAGGTTCACGGCATGCTGTAGCCCCGGCAAAATTTATTTATGCAACCACCATAATTCCCCAATTCAAATGACCTCTCAAACCGAATATATGCCCCTATATAGGCTGAGTTGTGCATTCATTTCATTCAGGTTAGACTGTATTTAGGAGCTTGTTTAACCTCTTTCATCATCACTTCATCCAAAAAATCATATAGTCATTGTCGAGGGTTTTCTTTATGACTGACGTCTTTATTTCGTATTCTCGCAAAGACCGTGAATTTGTCCGTAGCATTGCTGATAACCTGAAAAATGAAGAACGCGATACATGGGTTGATTGGGAAGATATTGAGTATGCAGAGGATTGGTGGCAAAAAATCTGTGCCGGCATTGAAGCCGCCGATAATTTTATCTTCGTCATCAGCCCCGATTCGCTCAACTCCGAAGTATGCCGCAATGAAATCCAACATGCCGAAGATCATCATAAGCGCATTATTCCGATTTTACACCGTGAACTGACCAAAGCAGAAGTCCAACAACTGCCGTCTGTGATTGCGCACCATAATTGGCTTCCTTTTACCACAGCTAGCGATTTTGCCACGTCATTAACGGAATTGCTCGAAACGATAGACCGTGATCCGGCTTATGTCAAAACACATACGCGCCTTTTGGTGCGCGCCATCGAGTGGGACGCCAACGAACGCAATAATAGTTTTCTTCTGCGGGGAGATGATCTGGATGAAGCGGAGGCATGGCTTCTCGCGGCTTTTGCCAAAGATCCATCGCCGACATCACTCCAAACGCACTATATTGATACCAGTCGGCAACGTGAAAGACAACGGCAACGGCAAGTGATCTCTGGTATTTTGACTGCGTTGGTTATCACGGGTTTATTGGCTATTTTGTCATTTATTCTTTTCCGTCAATCGGAGAGCAACTTATCACTGGCGGAAGATCGTGGGACCGGCGTGGCCAATCAAGCGGAAACGGCTGATTTCGAACGCAATAATGCAGTGGCGGCGGAAGCGACGGCGGTGCGCAATGCGGTGGCCGAACGTTCCCAAGCCCAAGTGGCTAATGCGCAGTCTGCCCTTAATGCAGGCGATACTCAATTGGCGTTGGCACTCGCCTTGGAGGCAAATAGTATTCCTGATCCATCGTCCGAAGCTCAATTGATTCTTGCTGAATCAGCTTATCATCCGGGTTTGGTCGCTTTATTTGAGGATCATGAACAGACAATTTCAGGAATAGTTTTTAGTCCCGATGGGAATACTGTAGTAACTAGTTCATGGGATGGTAGTCTTATTATTCGTGATTTTAACAGTGGCAATATTCTGCATAAGCTTACCCAACATACCGCTGAAATAAACGATATTGCAATTAGTCCCGATGGACGATTCGTTGTATCGGTTTCAGATGATCAAACTGCAATTATTTGGGATGTGGCAACCGGAGAGTTACTTCATCAATTGCAGGGCCGTAACACAGATGCTGTATTGGCCGTCGCTATTCATCCGAATGACGAAACGGTATTGATAGGTTCCCAAGACGGCTACCTTATGCGGTGGGATATCAACTCAGGTGAATTACTTCAAGAAACAAAATATATCCCGTTTGAAGACTTTGATACTTCTTTAGAACTCAGCATCAATGATTTGGCTTATAGTCCAGACGGATACCGTATTGCTGTTCTAAATTCCTTTAGTGTTTCAATATTAGATGCCGTAACGCTTAGCACCGAGTTCAACTTTGACTTCGAAGCACAAGTCTCCATCAGTACAAATTTGAGTTTTAGTCCGACTGGTCAATATATCGCGGTGGGTAGTCTAAACGGGGAAATTGCCCTGCTTGATCTTGAGACGCAAACACGGACGCGCGCGTTTATTGGGCACACGGGTGATGTTAATCAGATTGTGTTTAGTCCAGATGGCAAGCAAATGGCCTCAACCGCAAATAGCCTAATCGTTGGAACAAGTAGTACTAATCTCAATATAAAAATTTGGGATGTCGCGACCGGCACAGAAATATACCGTTTTATTGAAGACTATCGAAATAAGGGATTTACCCAACTCACATACAGCCCGAATGGACAATATTTAGCGGCGGGTACTTCTGATGGAAATGTGATTATTTGGGAGTTACTCGACGGCGCTCTTATCCAGGAGATTGCGGATGACCAAGTAAGCGCGCTATATGGGATAGATTATGGGCATGCTGGTAAGTTTATCTTAGCCGGCGGCCCGGCTATCAGCGATATATCAGAGATAATTGAAAATACGTTAGACGGAAGTGAAATCCCCGTCGACAGCCAATTATTAATGTGGGATACCGCAACGAATGTTTTAGTCCGTCGCTGGGAATATGCAGACACGATTATTCAGGATACTAAGATAAGTCCGAATGATAAATATGCACTGGTGAATTTAGTCGGTGGTAAATTGTTCGTGATTGATTTGACAACAGGCAATATCATTCACGAAATAGATACTGAAGCTACGTCTAGCCATGCTACTGCGTGGTCTTCTGATGGACTTTACTTCGCGGCCACGGTAAATGATAATGTCCTTATTTGGCGATTGGATGATGGCGAGTTAGTGCGTACCTTGCCGCACGACAATGCATCTGGTGAAGTTGTTTTTAGCCCCGATAGCCACTTTATCATAACCACATCTGGCGTACATCTGTATCTGTGGGATGCTGACTCAGGTGAATTGTTGAGCGATATCGCAATGGAAGATCTAATTAATGAAGTTGTCTATCACCCGAACGGACAACAAATTTTAATTGGTTTAGCTGAGAGCACGCTTCAATTATGGGATATATCAACTTGGACCCAAATTGGGCCGACTATGGCCGCGCATGGCGATTCAACTATCGGAGGGATCACTTCGATAGATTTTAGTCCAGATGGATTCTTCGCCGTTTCTGGGGGGCGGGATAGCCGTGTTGTTGTATGGGATATGGCAACCCAAAAAGCAATCCGGCGCTTTACCGGCCATACAAATTCAATCCAGAATGTGAAATTTAGCCCAGATGGCAAATCGATCATTGCCAACGACCTTGATGGTAAAATGCTTGTTTGGCGTGTTGATAGTGCCGCATCCTTGATAAACTGGATATTTGAAAATCGCCTCGTCACAGAGCTTACCTGTACCGAACGTGTGCAATATCGGGTTGAGTCAGATTGTTCAGAAGTAGCCATTGCCCCTACGCGAACAAGTTATCCAACCTTGACTGTAACGTCGACCGCAACGGTAACACCAACTATAAACGAAACACGCGCATCATTGACACCCACCAATACCATAACGCATACACCAACACCTACGGCCACGCTGACTTTAACGCCAACCGCCTCATTGACGCCCACATTTACACCCTCAAGTGGGGATGATATTCCATTTAGTGAACTAGATATGCGAGTTGAAGAACTTAACTTGCCTTTTGAGCCACTGTTGCCGGATGTTCAACCCGAAGGTTTCAAAATGTACCGCGTGCGCCGTTTTGAGGACGAAGAAACGTGGAATGAAGCCGAAGGAAATGTTGAACTTAATCTCGTTTTTGCTGTGACGGAAGGTGAATATGACCCGGCAACGGCTGAACAAATCTTGGTCATTACCGAAGGTCCCACTGAACACGAAGATATTCAGTCACTTTTGGAAGAAGAATTTGGCGACGGTGCTGAATTTCTCATTGAATTGGCTTTACAGTCAGGTGGTCTTGAGATTATCAACGGCGTTGAAGTTATTCTACAAACTTCGAATGATACAGCGGATCTCTATGTTGTTGTCTATGAGGGACGCGTGATTCGGTTTGTTACACGCAATGTGGATTATGACGCGGTGCAAGATTTCATTGCCTCCGTGCTCCCACCATTACCGCCGTTGACCGCGCTTGAAATTGAAACGCAAACTGGTGAATTTGAGTTGGATTTTGCCCCTGTTTTGCCACGGGTCAATCAACCGTATGATATTGCTGGTCTGCAAGTCGTAAATCCTGAATTGATCTATGGCGATGGAGCTCCATTGGTTGCCTACGGTGAGCAAGCTCTACGCGTTACGTTAAAGGTTGGCGATGAGGAAATGATTCTCCACCAAAGCCCCAGCGCGTTTCCCGATTTAATGGCTTGGCAGGCGAGCGTTGGCTTTGCTCCCGCTCAGACCTATGAGTTTAATGGCCAAGAAGTTGCCCTCATCCGTTTCGATGATGGGTCGCTGGATGTCATTACGATTCAAGATGGGCTATTCATTTCGCTTGTCAGTTTTACGCCGCAAGACGAGACTCTGCTATTGAGTATTTTGCAAAATATTCTAGCGCCGGAAATTCGAGCATTTGTCAGCCCCACGCCGGAACCGCTCGAAGATGCGGCCTTCCCAACAGGCACTATCATCACTATTCCCGGTTTCCGTCCCATGATGACGGCTCAAGAACCCACAGCAGTCGGTGTAGCAACCATTTGTCTGAATGGTACTGAAGCGACCGTTTTACAGACGGTGCAAGTCAATGGTGCGAACTGGGTTGAGATTGAGTGCGGCACTGGAACAGGTTGGGTCGCCGAAACGACCTTGCTTGAAGAGTAGGTTGATGCAACAAAAACGGGCCACGGCATGCCGTGGCCCTACAGAATTTGCAAATTTGCTTCGTTTGAATCCCTCAATCGATCTTGCGTGATTTCAGTGATTTGACCTGATAGAAGGCGACCATCGAGATGAGCAGGAGCAGAATGGCGATCATCAAACTGAGGGCATAATCGCCTTGCACATCGCGTAAATAACCCGCAATCCATGGCGCAAAAGCGGCCCCGACCCCAAACAATGCGCCGACCAACCCGTTGATGAATCCCAGCCCGCTTTCGCGAAAAGTATCACTGGCGAGAGCGGTGGTTTGACTACTGCGGGTGCCTTCACCGAGCGCCATCAACATGCTATAGCCAAATAAGAGCAAGAGAAAATTGGTCGATTGGAGCGCAAATAAAATGCCAATCGCACTCATTAAACTCAACGCGCCTAAGAAAAAAGTGCGGGTGCGGCCATAACGATCTGAAACATAGCCCCACAAAATAAAGGTGAAAGTCGTCAGAAAACCGGCAATCCCCACATAACGCGCCGCCGTAAGTCGTCCAATTCCGACTTCTTCCATATAGGCAATTTGATGGACCGTTAACATACGCAAGGGACCCATCGTGGTAAACGATAAGACCATCAGCCACCAAAACGCTGGATCTTTGAGGACTTCGCGGCGAGGTTTGGGTTGAAAATCTGCTTCGCGTTCCGCCATTTGCGCCACGGTTGGCGGTTTACGTTGACCCAAGGCGAGTAAGGGAGCCACGAAAACAATACACATCCCCGCGAGGATAAAATAAGCAGTTTGCCAACCAAAAAATGAAATGAGGCGCTCCACGAGTGGGACAAAAATCAGCGCGCCGAGGCCTGTGCCCGCAAAAGTGATGCCAATGGCTAAGCCGCGTTTTTCGGGTTGCCAACCGCCGACAATCGCCGCAAATTGACCTAAACCAATTAAGCCCAGCGCAATCCCACCAAAGACGCCATACGCCAGTTGGAGTTGATAGATTTCGGTTGCGAGACTGCTGAGATATAAACTGACGCCCAGCAAAATGGCTCCCGTCGTAAACATCACACGCGGGCCCCAGCGATCGAGCAAAATACCTGCGGGCGCTGAACTCACCGCAAAAAACAACATATTCAAGCTAAAAATACTGGCGGAAGCACTATTGCCCCAGCCGTTTTCGCGGGTGAATTCTGCATAAAACACTGAAAATGATAAGCGAATCCCAAAAATGAAAAATACTGCGATGGCGGATATCGCGACCACCCGCCATGCAGTATTCTCTTCGCTAAAAATTTGTTTAAAGGTCAATGCGCGCCGCCTAAATACATGCGTTGCACTTGCTTGCTTTCGAGCAGACCTTGACCTGTACCTTCAAATCGATTGGCACCCAGTTCAAGTACATAACCGCGATGGCTAATCGAGAGGCCTTGATGGGCATTTTGTTCAACCATGAAAATGGTCACGCCAAATTGCTCATTGAGACGTTGCACATTCCGGAAAACCTGTTTACTGATGAGTGGCGCGAGACCGGCGGACGGTTCATCGAGCAGAACCAAACGCGGTTCAATCATCAGCGCGCGGCCAATTTCGAGCATCCGTTGTTCACCGCCGCTCATGGTGCCTGCCATTTGTTTACGCCGTTCGGCCAGACGCGGGAACATTTCAAAAACGCGTTCGGTGGCCATACTAATCCGTTTATGATCGCGGACAGTATACATGCCAAGTGCTAAGTTTTCTTCGACGGACATTTCAGGGAATGTGCTACGACCCTGCGGTACAAACGTAATGCCGTGATTCAAGATTTCACCGGGCTCCAAGCCCGTGATTTCATCTTCGTCAAAATGAATGGACCCCTCGGTGGGTTTGACAAAACCATACACCGCTTTAAACACGGTGGATTTGCCCGCCCCATTCGGACCGATCACGCAGACAATTTCGCCATCGAAGACATCAATATTAACATCATGCAGAATAGTAATTGATCCATAACCTGCATACAAATTACGTATCCGCAGGACAGCCGAATCATCGGGTGTTTTCGGGAGAATATCATGTTCAGCCTGAGTTGTTGGGCTTGTTTCGCTCATTTTACTTATCCATTTCCCTAATCATGCCCAAAATAGGCTTCAATGACTTGTTGATTATTCTGAATTTCGAGTGGGGTACCTTCCGCGATCTTGGTGCCATAATCGAGCACATATAAGCGCGAACACAAATCCATGATGAAATTCATATTGTGTTCAATCAGTAAGAAGGTGACGCCTTGTTCTTCATTTAAGCGTTTGATAGTCGATTTAATCTCTTCAATCAGCGCCGGATTAACCCCACTGGTAGCTTCATCAAGAAGCACAATATAAGGATTGGACATCAGGCTCATGCCGATTTCGAGCAAGCGTTGTTGACCACCACTTAAATTTCGGGCCAGATTATCGCGCACCCGTTCCAATAGCAAGAATTCAAGGAGTTCATCGGCGCGGCGACGAACCGGCGGCGGGGCAATCCACAACCAGAGGAAGATAGGCACACCCGCCCATTTTCGGGCAAGGATCATATTTTCATAGACAGGCAAATTGCTGTAGACCCGAATTTTTTGGAAGGTCCGCGCTAAACCACGTCGATTCACTTGCCACGGGGCTTTACCGCTGATGAGTTGATCCGCCAGATAAACGGCACCATCCGAAATGGGCAAAACCCCACTAATGCAATTGAACATGGTGGTTTTCCCGCTTCCGTTGGGACCGAGCAAGCCCACGATTTCACCGGCTTTGACATTGAAATCAACACCATTGACCGCACGCAAACCGCCGAAATCTTTGGTCACGCCACGCCCTTCGAGCAAAACTTCACCGGGGGCCACTTCAGTCGGCATGTCGGTATCGATGACGAGATTGATAATCACTTCAAGAATAGTAAAGATCGATTTCGTAAAGGCGTCACCACCCGTCTGGGCTCCGCGTAGGACCTTACGCAGAAATGCCTTGAGTTCGTCGTTGTATTTGGTGAGGCCGAAGAACGTCCATGACGAAATCCAAAAGATATACGCCATGAGCAAGATGAGAAAGGTCTCGCCGCCACTTAAACCAAATACGAAATCCGGCATAATTTGGACAATAAAAGAATTCCAATGCCACAACGTATAAGCCGCAATCAAGAATAGGATCGGTGCCACGGATAGGCCTAAAATCGCATCGAAATCGTAGCGAGTTGTGCGTTGACTGATGGCATCCGGAAGCAGGGTATCAACATTTTGATAGATACGCACCATGCGATACACAAAGTATAAGATAACTGCTAAACCAGCCGTTTCGCCTGCACTCAAACTAAAGAAGAAATTCGGTACCATCTTAGCCAAGGCATCCGATTGATTCCAGAAGGCGTAAATTGAGATGAAGAATCCGACGACAAAAGGCACAATCGGCTGGAAATTTTCCGGTATAGTGGCAAACCATTCATCAATTGTGGCTTGAATATCGGTGCCGAGCGTGACCGTGATCAGATCAGCGACCAAACGCCAGATCAGATAGAGAATAAATACGGCAAAAACAAGTTTGCCTAAACTCATCCCTAAGAAGAAGTCTGGAATAATCAGTTCCAGCGTAGTTTCGTAGTACCAATAGATATTGATAATCAGGGCAACAAACACCACATAAGCCACTAAATTCCCTATCAATTGCACTACGGGTTGCTTGACAAAATCTACCGCACCTTGCGGAATAAAACCGACGACCATTTCTAACGTGGAGAGCGTTTGATACACAAAATAGAGGAAGAAGGCCCCAACGGCTAAATCACCGAGACTAAACCCAAACAGGAAATCGCGTTGAAAACGACCAAACGTGTTGGGAATAAACACAACAGCTAAGATGGTGATAACGACGCCCACCAAATTGGGGAGCAAGAGTTGCCATGTGGACGCTTTGCTGAGCGCGCTCCAACCTTGGACTTCGTGTTCTTCGGCTGGTTCGGCTCGACCTTCAAGCCGTAATCGTAAGCGGCGGATATGCCAAGCCAGACCACGATCTTCGGGGTCAACCATCCCTAGAATACCACCCGGTACAAAGAGCACGAGGATAATCAGGAAGGAGCCCATAATGACCAGATTGAGATCACCGAGTTCGGCCCAGATAGTCGTTTGCGCATAATAGAAAATGCCTGCGCCAATAACCGGACCCCACGGGCGGCCCATGCCACCGAGCATGGTCATCATAATGATTTGGATGGTATAGTCTTCGATATAAACAGTCGATGGGTCAATAAAACCTTGCCACCAAGCACGGGTTGCGCCAACCATCGCGGTACAGCCCCCCGCTAACATAAAGATCCCGATTTTAATGCCCGTCGTGTTAATCCCGCGCATATCGGCGCCAACTTCATCTTCACGGATAGCCTGCAACATCTTGCCGTATTGGGTCCGGTAAATCCACAGAGAGATAAAGAAAATGCCACCCGCCAGTGCCAGCATCGTGTAGAAAACATCCATCGGGTCGGCGAAGGGACGATTAAAGGAAATCCCTTGACCGCCACGGGTAAGTTCAGGAATTGTATTGGACATTTCCCGCACAGCCACAAAAAGACCCAGCATGGCAATCGCAAAATAAGGTCCTTTTAAGCGGAGGGTTGGCCAACCAGCCAGTCCCGCAAAAATAGCCCCAACCATGAAGGCGACCGGTAACGACTGCCAGAAATCCATATTGTAGTTCATGGCAAGTTCTTCGTAGCTCGCCGACCACATCATATTGGCCACAGCATAGGAACCTAGACCGACAAATAGGGTATGCCCAAAGTCGATATAGCCCGTATAACCGCCGATGAGATTCCAGCTACTGGTGAGCGCAATCCACATCAGGCCGAACGTATATAGTTTCAAATCGGCCCGGGCCGTGCGAACACTTAGCGCACCACTCCCGTAGTCATACATATAGTAGAGTAAACCTATCGCCAACAAAGGCGTGATAAAGGGCGTAATGCGCTCAAAAAATTTCAAAATGCGCGACATTTCACCAAGGAAAAGATAGGGATGCTTGCGCTTGGTTTTTACAGATGCTTGTTTTGCCTTACCCATTATTCATCCTCCAAAACCAGGCCGCCAGTCAGCCCTTGTGGACGAACGACCAGCATGACAACTAACAAGATAAATGATGCCGCGACCGCCCAACCCGTGGCATTGGTAATTTCCCATTGGGGAATCATATCGTTCACTTCAGGCAGATAACCCG
The DNA here is from genome assembly GCA_050303635.1 of Anaerolineae bacterium. GTDB lineage: Bacteria > Chloroflexota > Anaerolineae > Aggregatilineales > J027 > JAKEEQ01. The sequence goes on along the minus strand of JBNLCD010000013.1, from coordinate 2,377 downwards.
CGATATAACTTTCTGTGAGACCAAGAATAATCCCACCAAGAAGCACACCTTGAATGCGCCCCAAACCGCCCAGTGCCACAATTGCAAAAGCGCGCAATGTCCAGCGCGACCCATTGATCGGGGTAATGGGTTGGAAGGTGCTCATCATAGCTCCCGCGACCGCAGTCGATGCCAAGGCGATGCCGAACGTGATGGCGTAGGTTTCTTTAATATTGATGCCCACCAAGCGCGCCGCAAATTTATTTTGGGCGGCGGCTCGGATAGCTTGACCAATCCGCGTATAACGCAAGAACCAAATTAATCCAAAGAACATCATAAAACTGACGATAACCACATAGGTTTTATCCTGTGGAAGTGTCACGTCGGGAAAGTCTTTTTCAGCAATAAGGCTCAGCGGATTGGGTAATTTAGTACCGAAGACGGGCACTCTAAATTTGTCAGAGGTTAAATCGGTCCGTGACCAGAATGTATTTGCATAGTCGGGGTCAACTTGGCGCGGGTCACCGGCATAAATCCGTAGACCGATATTTTGCAAGATAATCTTAATCCCAAATGTCACCAGCAACATGGTGAGATAGGGTCCTTCGACCAGTTGATTAAACAAGCCACGTTGCAACACATAACCTAGCGCAAAAAATAGCAGGGCAATGAGCGGCAGGGCTTTGTATGGGTCCATCGGTGACATCGTTCCGGCGGGGATGATATAAACTTTAGCCACCACAAAGGCAATCGTGTAGCCAATGAGCCGCCGGAGCCATATTTCATGATGCCAAAGGCTGTCGGGTTGATGTTCCGCTTCGGCCAGTTTGTCCGCAAATAGATTGCGAAAGGCAAAGTGGCTTAGCACAAAACCTAAGGAAAGCCACGTGCCGACAAAGACCATATCTTTGACTGGAATTACGATTTGTTTAAAATCGACGGATTGCCAATAAAGATAGATGCCGTAAGTCAGCGCCGCACCGAGGGGAAAACCCATCACACGCGCTTGCCATTGCACCCGGATGGGTGTTTGGTTACGAATGATTTCGCTCAATATGAAGCCAATAACAACCGCAATGCCAATGAATACGGTTTCAATGACAGACATAACTTCATCGGGTGTTTGGCTTCCAATCGAGAGGATTTGTTCACGATGAGGATTGAAAAGAAACCACGCCACATACGAGCCCATGAGCAAAAATTCGCCATGCGCCAGATTGATTAACCGCATCACCCCCCAGATAATGGAGAAGCCCAGCGTCATCGTGGCGTAGAACATGCCAAGCAATAAGCCATTGATTGTGAGCTGAATAAAAAATTCCATGTTCATAATTCCATATTCATAATAGACGCTTTATTTAAAAACCAATTTTGCTAATTATAAAACTTGGGGAGTTCCTAGCAGGTACTCCCCAAGTAAACTAAGTCAATAAATTAACTATTCGCGTTCATCCCAAGCGGGTGCTGGCCAACGAACTTCGGCTACAGCAACATCGGCTGGAGCGATCACGACGGTTGAACCATCTTGAATTTGGATGGTTGCCATTGCATGCGCGGTATTCTTACCCGTTTCATCGAAATTGATGTCGCCATAGAATGTGGAAATATCCATATCATTGAGCGCTTGACGAATATCATCAGTTTCCAGTGAATTGGCTTCTTCAATGGCGAGTTGGAGAACCAAAGCCCCCGCAGTTGATTCAGCGGCTTGGTAGCTGGGGTGTTCGTCATAGGCTTCGAAATAGCGTTCAGCATAATCTGCCGCCGTTCCAAAATATTCATCTTCATAGGCCATGGAAGCTTCCCATTGCGTTGAACCCCAAACGTATTCGGCGTCCGCACCCATTTCTTGCGCATATTCAGGATTGGAAGGACCAACGGTCATAATGAAGGCCATCGGTGAGAAGCCCAACGCCTTAGCGGTTTGGACAAACATCACGGCATCATTAAAGTGACCACCACCGACGAAGAGGTCGGGTTCAAGTTCGCGGAAGTTGGTGAACATCGCGTCCAAGTTGGTCGGATCAAGCGGATAGGTTTCAACTGCTAAAATTTCAATACCATTGTCTTCAAGGTGTTGAATTGCGCCTTCAGCAATGGAGGTGGGGAAAGCGGTGTCTTCATAAGCAACTACCGCAGTCTTAGCACCAAGTTCAGCGGCTAATTCAATACCACTCTTCGTATAGTTACCGGCGGGGGTCAATACACCAAAGAGATTAATGAAGTCACGTTCGAACAAGCTTTCGCTAGCACCATTGGCTTCAACCATAATGATGTTTTCACGTTCGGTGACAACGCTGGAAACTTGGGTCAAACTGCTGGAATATGGGCCCAAGATTGCCACAACTTCGTCTTCGAAGATGAGTTTTTCGGTCAAAAGTGAAACAGTGTCAGGATC
>JBNLCD010000012.1:0-26649 GCA_050303635.1 Anaerolineae bacterium | reverse complement strand
TAAGACACACGATTTTTCACATAACTATCCACGCAACCCCCATGCGCAAATAGGCGAACCAAGCGCCACTGATAATTATAATTTCGTAGCCCATGTAAAGTATCCATGGCGTGATACTGAACTGGCGATTCATGTGATTCGCCTGTTCAGTGCTGTTCTAGGGATACTTACCCTTCTTGGGATTTATATAATTGCCCGCCAGATAATTCCGACTGATCCCCAAGTTGCCTTGCTAGCCATGTTTGTGGTGGCTGTCATTCCACAGTTTGTTTATATGAGCGCCATGATCAGCAATGACAATTTGGTCATCACGCTAAGTACATGGGGTTTAGCTGTTTTATTTTGGATGCTCAATACAGATCTTAATTGGCAACGCATGCTAATTTTATCCATTATCCTTGCCAGTAATTCACTTGCTAAAGCGAGCGGTTTTGCTGTTTATCCCGTTGTCATTGTGGCGTTAAGTGGCTACGGGTGGCAAAAACGGTGGCCTTTAAGAAAATGGCTCCTGTATGGTGGCCTAGGCCTTGTTAGTTGGCTTTTGATTGCCGGTTGGTGGTATTACGATAACTGGCAGACCTTGGGTGATCCGTTTGCCACAAGTGCTATTGCCGATGCAACTGGAAAACGTACTGGGTCAGTCGATTATATAGGCGAATTGCGCGGCTTATATTTTTCGTTTTGGGGACTATTCGGTTGGTTTAATATCTTGGCCCCTAAATCTTTTTATTGGTGGACCGTTCTGCTACTCGGTGTGTCTGGTGGTGGCATAGTCTTCCATATCAAGAGAAAGGCATTTAATTCAAAACAAGTTTTTCTGGTTGGACTGTTGTTTTTGCATGCCATATTAGTGATTGGAACATGGACACGCTTTAATCTTCTTGTCGGGGCTGGCCAAGGTCGTTTATGGTTTCCATTACTCGCTAGCGTTGGGTTATTTATTGCTTACGGATTAAACCAATGGCGCAATATATGGTTGCGAACTATCCCGCTGGGTGGAATGGCATTAGCAACCATAGTATTTCCTTTTTTACTGATTTCCCCCAAATTTGAACCGCCGAAACAAATTCCCATCGATACGTGGACAATACCTGCGGAGAGCACGCCGATTGCGATGCGTGAACACTGGCAAGAAGATTCTTGCCTAATGCTGTGGGTTACAGATCCAGCACAAATTCAATCTGATCATAAGCTTGATGTGTCCATGCTTGCCGAAACAAAGTGCCCAATCGAGGGATTTTGGAGCTTTTTTGTGCATATTATTGATCTCGACCAGCAAATATGTGGTGACAAAGATCACACAGGTATCATGTACCAAATTGATACCATGCCTGCTGGCGGAAACTTGCCCTTACCAGCCTTTGAAGTTAATCATGTTGTTGAAGATAATAACTACACAATAGATTTGCGTAGTCTCACATTTGATCCTGATGGACATTATGCACTTGAATTTGGCTTTTATGATGCGGGTGGAAGTTTTACCCGGATGTTGATAGACGACAATGAAATTGCGAGCGAATTTATCGAGATTGGCCAATGTGGTCATGACACAATTTCTATTCCGTTATTCATTATAAAATAAAGCCCATATTTTTTATGTGAATAGGGCTTTATTCCCTCCGCTTGTCATGTTCTTAATAATCGCATCTATACATCTGCACAGGTTCTGCTACAGTTGACACATGGTCTGGGTAATTACAATTCTCATGCTCATAAGTTTGATTATTGGACTGAGTTTTTGGAGTCGCTCAGATGTGGTTCCTTGGCTCGATCAAATGCGTCGAGTACGGATTGGTCAAGGACGCAAAGAATGGTTAGCACCGGAGAATATCATGCACACAGTTATTCAGCATTACCAAGAATATGTTGAGTTTGCGCAAGCCAATCTATTAAAAGGTTGGGTAGGTTATGCGCGTGCATTGCCCACCTTTATGGTAGATGATATGTTACACGCTCAACTCGAGGTGTTGGATACACGGTTGCGCCAAGACAATTTGCGCTTAATTGATATTTTACGGGCCAGCCATCGGGTACATGTCCGCAATTTTGGCGACGATGGTCTAACCTGCCTTTTGCTTGATTATCAAACTGAGCGCCGGCTAGCCACTTATCATTACTGGACGAAGCGACGCGTACACACTCAACATTTGGCCGATGCTATATTGGTCTATGAAATGCAATATGATTTGGATGATGAACGCTGGAAAATGGCCAATTTCATTCAAGAATTACCACCCCACTACTATCAGCAAACGATTGAGGGGTCACTCGATACCCTTGAAAATAATTTGCCGCCGTTCTTAGGGCGTGATAGCTAAAACGTCCTAAGCTAGCCTGCACTTAGAACTGAATTGCCACAAATCATTTATTTCTTATGACAAATAGCATCTGGCCGAGTGCTAATTTTTTGCTAAACTATATTCAAGAAAACGAATATAGTTTTGGTGATAAACATGGACTACACCGATAAAGTCACTCTCTTTAAAGCGCTGGCTCATCCCGTACGCTTACAGATTCTTGATATCCTCCGTCATGGGGAAATTTGTGTCTGCCATATTGAACGCGCCCTCAATAAACGCCAAGCCTATATTTCTCAGCAGTTGATGTATCTACGTGAACAAAATATTGTTGATAGCCGTAAAGATGGCCTACAAGTTTACTATCGGCTAGTTTCAGACGATATTGAGGCTATTCTGGAAGCTAGTTTAGGATCAAACACAAGCGACATTCCTCTCTATATAGAAGAATGTCCGTGTCCAAGTTGTCAGAATGAATTTGCTTAAATGAAGCCAACACAATGAAAGGAATTCCACCATGTTAAATATCAAAGTTTTAGGGTCAGGGTGTCCAAATTGTAAACGCCTTGAAAAAGAAGTGCGGACTGCGCTGGACGACGAGCACATCGTTTATGAGTTGGAAAAGGTCACAGAATATCAAGATATCATGGCCTATCAGGTTATGCAGACACCGGCCTTGGTGATTAATGAAAAAGTGGTATCTGTCGGTCGTATTCCAAAACGTCAACAAATTCTTGAATGGGCCCAATCAGCTAATTAAAGCGATTTCTGCCATCCAGTCATATTTTTTTTGCGACCATAACATTCAATTTTTTGAATGTAGAAAGGATGCCATGTCAACCATAAAACTCCCTCAACCATCAATGCAGTCTAGCAAAGATCGGCAGGCATTTGCGATTATTGCTTTGCTCGCAATTGTTTGGATCATCATCTATCAAAATCTACAACATATTGCCGATTGGCTGACCTATACGTTGCTCAATCTAAGCAAAGATAGCCATTTAGGGGTTTCACTGAATTTCTTTATTTATGACACCCCGAAGCTTTTACTGTTGCTTTCTGGCATGATTTTTCTGATTACCCTGATGCAGACGTTTATCAATACAGAAAAAGTGCGGGTTATTGTTGAAAAACGAGGCGAAGGTGTGGGCAATGTCATGGCTTCACTTTTCGGCGCAATTACCCCCTTCTGTTCATGTTCATCGGTTCCCCTTTTCATTGGGTTTGTTCAGGCTGGGATTCCTCTAGGCATTACATTCTCATTTCTCATCACCTCACCGCTGATGAATGAGGTGGCGTTTGTATTATTGTTGGGATTATTTGGCTGGAAAGTTGCCCTCCTTTATCTTGCCTCAGGTGTCTCGATTGGCATCATCTCCGGCATCATTTTAGGACGGATGCATTTAGAGTCTTATGTAGAAGGTTTTGTCTATGAGATAAAGCCGCGTTTCACTGCCGACAATATGCTCGTACTCGAAGAAAAACTAACTTGGACAGATCGTATTGAACGCGCGATTGAGAGTACCCGTGAGATTCTTGGTAAGGTGTGGCTATTTGTCATCGTAGGTATTGCGATTGGCGCATTTATCCATGGATTTGTACCTGAAGACTCATTGACAAGCATTATGGGCAAAGATGCGTGGTGGTCGGTACCTGCTTCCGTATTATTAGGGATTCCCTTGTATTCCAATGCGGCAGGTATCATTCCGATCGTCAGCGCCATGTTGGATAAAGGTGCATCATTGGGCACCGTCTTGGCATTTATGATGTCGGTGGTGGCGCTAAGTCTACCGGAGATGATTATTTTGCGGCGGGTTCTCAAACCACGACTCATTGCTATTTTTATTGGCGTGGTGGCCGTGAGTATTGTGCTCACCGGGTACCTATTTAATCTCGTCATTTAGTTAAAGGACCATTCTTATCATTGAATGGAGATAATAATCATAATGAGCAATCAAACATCTGTTGTCCAAACTCAACTAAACCGTAATGTTTTCAGTCAACTTTCTTTGCTAGATCGTTTCTTGCCTGTCTGGATATTTCTAGCTATGGCTATTGGAATTGCATTAGGGAGCGTTTTTCCGGAGATAGGTCCCAAGCTCGATGAGGTCAAAATTGATACCGTATCGTTGCCGATTGCGATAGGCCTACTGTGGATGATGTACCCTGTTTTAGCCAAAGTTAAGTATAGCAACATTCCTGAAATCGCAGGAAATTGGAAAATGTCCGGTACATCCCTAATGCTTAACTGGGTTATTGGCCCTGCCCTCATGTTTACCCTGGCTTGGTTACTGCTACCTGACCACCCCGAATATAGAACTGGCTTGATTATTGTAGGATTGGCTCGTTGTATTGCCATGGTGCTGATTTGGAATATGTTGGCTTGTGGAGACAATGAATATGCGGCGGTACTTGTTGCACTGAACTCAGTTTTCCAAATTGTCATGTATACCGTGCTGGGTTATTTCTATCTAACGATTGTCCCCCAATGGTTAGGCGAAGATAGTGTTGCCTTGGATATTTCAATGTGGTCTATTGCTAAAAGCGTTTTAATCTTTCTTGGTATTCCATTGCTAGCTGGCTTTCTAACTCGCTATATCCTTGCCAGAAAAAAAGGCGACGAATGGTACGAAAATCAGTTTATTCCTAAATTAGCACCAACGGCTATTGTAGGTTTACTCTTCACCATTGTGATGATGTTTTCGCTGAAAGGCGAAGTCATTCTTAATCGCCCTGTAGATGTTGTGCGAATTGCTATTCCACTTCTATTCTATTTTTTCATTATGTTTAGTGTCTCGTTTTTTGTATCCTATGTGCTTAAATTTCCATATCCTGATGCGGCTACTATTTCATTTACGGCCGCTGGCAATAATTTTGAGTTAGCGATTGCCGTCTCAATTAGTGTGTTTGGACTAGCTTCCAAAGAAGCACTGGCCGCAGTAGTCGGTCCACTGATTGAGGTACCTGTGTTAATTGGATTAGTCTATGTGTCTCTTTGGTTAGCGCGTAAGTTATACCCAACTCATCAATTGAAAGGGTAAAAATATTGAAACTGGGTAGTGAGGGAGTTAAATTGATGAATACAGCAACAATTTTTGGAGATATCCACGGGAATATCGCCGCCCTGAATGCTGTGTTGGCGGATATTGAAGCGCGTGGTCTCGAAAATCTCTATTGTCTGGGTGATTTAGTTGGCTATGGCGTTTTTCCGAATGAAGTCATTGAAGCCATCCGAGGCCGAAATATTCCAACCATTGTCGGCAATTATGATGAGGGAGTCGGTCAGGACAGTGATGATTGTGGCTGTGCCTATAAAACTGAAACAGCCCGCGCACTGGGTAATCGGTCGATAGCGTGGAGCAATCAACATACTACCTCAGAAAACAAAGCGTATCTCCGTGAATTAGCTAGCCAGATTTCTTTAGAGGTCGGTGACTTAAAAGTTTTGCTGGTGCATGGCAGTCCGCGTAAAGTGAATGAATATCTTTATGAAGATCGACCTGCCAAGAGTCTGGAAAGAATATTAGACCAAGCCGAAGCCGATGTCTTGATCTGTGGACACACTCATTTACCCTATTACCGCATTTTGCCAAGTGGACGACATGTTATTAACGCGGGGAGCGTAGGTAAACCCAAGGATAATAATCCCAAGGCTTGTTATCTTAAACTGACTGTCAATGGATCAACTGTATCACCTGAATTTATTCGAGTTGAATATAATGTCGAAGCGATGGTGCAGGCGATTGAAGCCAGTGAAATGCCCTCTGAATTTGCTGAGATGTTGCGTTTAGGACGGGGTTAGGTATAGTTAAACATCTCAGGCAAAATGCTTGATGCATTGAGTGTAGGGATAATGGATGTTTAATAAAAGCAGGGTCGTATCTGGAATTACGCGGCTCAAATCTTTGCCACGTAATATTTGGGTAACGACCCTAACTAGTTTCTTAACAGATATTTCGAGTGAGATGATTTTTAATCTCTTACCGTTGTTTTTGGCCAATGTGCTGGGTGTTTCAACAGGTATCATTGGCTTGATTGAAGGTATTGCCGAAACCACATCAAGTTTACTAAAGGTCTTTTCCGGTTGGTTCTCAGATAAAATCAAGAACCGGAAATGGTTGGCTGTGGCGGGCTATGGTTTCTCGGCATTCGCGAAGCCATTCCTCTATTTTGCAACAGGATGGTTAGGCGTTTTATTGGTAAGATTTGCTGATCGAGCCGGTAAAGGAATTCGTACCGCCCCACGTGATGCGCTTATTGCTGACAGTGTTGGCGAGAAATATCGGGGCACCGCCTTTGGGTTGCATCGTGCGGGCGATACAGCCGGAGCGATGATGGGACTGATCATTGCGTTGGTAATCGTCTTAATCACGCAAACAAATGCGCTCGCTTTAGATCGGGCAACATTTCAAATAATTGTCCTGGTCAGTTTTATACCAGCCATTTTCGCGGTTGCTGTTCTGGCTTATGGTGCCCAAGAGTCTCGACCCCAACTCAGACAACATTCAACCCAAAAAGATGATAATTCAGATCAACCAAAACTCACTTTTAGCGCATTGAGCAAAGAATTTAAGTTGTTCTTGTTTATCATGGCAATTTTTACCTTGGGTAATTCATCAGATGCGTTTCTGATTCTACGTGCCCAAGAACGTGGCCTCACGGTTGTGGGGGTGCTTGGGATGCTTATCACCTTTAGTTTCATCTATACAGTATCTGCAAGCCCACTCGGGGTTTTGTCTGACCGGATTGGCCGACATCGTTTAATTATTAGCGGCTGGCTCGTGTATGGATTACTCTACTTGGGCTTTGGATTGGCTAAGACCGCCACCCACATTTGGGTAATTTATGGACTGTACGGGTTTTATTATGCCGCAACAGAGGGCACAGCGAAGGCACTCGTCGCCGATCTTGTTCCTAAAGCGCAACGCGGAACCGCTTATGGGTATTTTAATGCCACCATTGGTTTAATGGCTTTTCCGGCCAGCCTCATTGCGGGCATCTTGTGGCAAGGGGTTGGTACATGGTCAGGTTGGGGACCATCGGCACCATTTTACTTCGGCGCAATTTTAGCATTATTATCAACTGGGTTATTAATTTATCATGCGCGCATCTACACTTCACCAATGGACAAAACCAAGTATGCATAGGGTTTGTGTGATGTTGCGAGGCTAGCGTTGAGTAAACGGTGGCGAAGCGTTTTGGTAATTTTAGGCAAGCCCGTGCACAATTCCTTCGAGTTGGGAGAGTTCGCCCTTGAGTGTAGACGAACTCATTGTTAAACTTTGTGGGCTTTATGCCAAAAAACTTGAACTTGTCGATGAATGGCATTATCAGCCAACAAAAGAAGATTTACGAGAGGACAATCACAGTGAAACGTGTCTTATTTTTAGTTTTTGCATTAAGCTTGGTCGCAGGCTTAATTGCTATGCCTTTAGCTGTCACTAACGCTGATACCATCAGCGAACCGAATTATGACAAGCTGGCACAAGATGGTCCAACCATCACCCCGAACGATCCAAACTGGCTTGGTTTTGCCGCCGCGCGGGATGCTCTTTCGGAAAAGCTCAATACCCGCATTACTTTGGTCCAACGCTATCTCTGGCAACAAACTGAATTCACCTACGGCATTACAACGGATTGTATTGCTGAATTGCCCGAAGATGTTGAAGATCCCGCAGTTTACTTCGGTTGGGTTTACAATATTACCCTTCTGAATAGTCGTACCTATCAAGTCAACGTCAGTTTTGATCTGCAATATGTCTTTATCTGCGACGAGGTTTATATCGATCTCAGCAACGGTACCACTACCTCTGGTTCAAGTGGTGGCGGCGGTGATATCGGTAATGTTGCAACTGGCCCGTTGGAAATTGGTGCGCAAGTTCCTAATAATCTTGGCGCACAAGAAATGACCTATTTAACCCAAGGTAAATTCAAGTGGGTTAAGGTTCAAGCCAAAGAAGGTCAAGATTGGTGTGGTTTTATTTCCGCCGCTCATGGCAATGGCTTAAAGGTTCTGTTGTCATCACTGGGTAATGTTAACAGCGTAACAAATGCCAGCTACCAAGATAGTTTTGGTGACTGGGCCGCTACGCAAGCCTCTTGTGGTGCGGATGCGATTGAAGTTTGGAACGAAGCCAATATTGATCGCGAATGGCCAGCTGGTCAAATTAGTGGTGCCAATTATGCTGAATTGCTCAAGCGCGTTTATCCTAAGGTGAAAGCCGCCAATGGAAGCACAATCGTTATTAGCGCCGCCCCTGCTCCGACTGGAGCCGCTGGTGCCGCCGGATGTGTTTCTGCATATTGCAATGATGATGTTTGGTATCAACAACTTGCTGACGCCAGTGGTGCCCAATACATGGACTGTGTGGGTGTTCACTATAACGAAGGTGTTGTTAGCCCGAAAGTTACCTCTGGTGACCCGCGTGACAACTACCCGACCCGCTACTTCCAAACCAACTTGAACCGTGCCTTGGGTCCATTCCCCGGTATGGTTGCTTGCTTCACCGAAATTGGTTACTTAACCCCCGAAGGTTATGATCCGTTGCCGGCTGGTTTCGCTTGGGGTGGTGATACCTCAGTTGCTGAACAAGCCCAATGGTTAGGTGAAGCCGCTGTGTTAGCATCTCAATTGGGTAATGTACGTTTGATGATTGTTTTCAATCTGAACTTCACCCTTTATGGTGCTGATCCGCAAGCTGGTTACGCAATTGTTCGTCCAGACAGTAGTTGCCCGGCTTGTAGTACATTGGCCGGTGTTCAATAACAATCGTTATTGATAGCTAGGAAAAAAATAACCGCCTTGCTTGACTGCAGGGCGGTTTTTATTTAATTCTCAATGTGTCTTGCTATTCTGTAAAACGATCCCCTAAATCTTCAATCATGACGATTCCATCGATTTCAGACCATAAGATGATATGGTGCATATCCTGTTGCCAGACCACCCCGGATGTACCATTCATATTTGTGTTGTAGATTGGCTCAGAACTATCCAGATCGTAGAAATAAGTTACTCCCGAATAGTTTATAGGTGCTGTCCATGCGGCAAGATATTGACTATCCGAACTCCATGTTGCACCACCATAACCAATGCCATCGACCTGATAATTTTGCTCTAATTCACCAGTTTCGCTGGCATAAACCCAAATCCTGCCTAAATAATCTGGACCCCAGTCAGGCTCATCATCAATAACGAGTAAATGTTCACCATTAGGGCTCCAAGATGCTTCCAGAATACTTTTATCATGACTCAGTACATAGCTGATAGATTCTGTTTCAACATCCCAGACCGTCACATGTCCACTGGTTGACCAGGTCACAATCTGATGATTGTCAGGATGCCAAACTGCCCCGCGAATATCGGCTTCACTCGTCATTTTACCGATGGTGCCGAGATTTTCATTAAATATTTCAATGATCCCCGATGTTAGCGCAATCATAATTTGCGAGCTATCCGGCGAATAAGATGCCGCACCAATAGGTTCACCCATTACAATGAAGTTGAGTTCCGTTCCTGAAGCAACATCAATTAGGTGTAAAGTTGAGTTTGTCACGAGGATGAGTTGCTCACCATCACCCCGCCACATACCATAACGGATGGATTCACCAAGGACCTCAATAATACTTAGCCGCTCACCCGTTTCGGTATCCCATATATAAGCATACATATCGCCTGACCAAGACAATATTTTTGACTCATCGGGGCTAAACCGTACGCCTGAACTCCACCAATCTTCAAGGACTGACGAACCTATCATTAATGGATGCTCAGTCACATAAATTTCTGCATTGCTCGTTGTATCAAAAACGGTAACACCACTGAGTTCATCAATCCAGTAGGTGATGAAAGCTAATTTTGAGCCATCTGCTGTTGTTTGCACATCACGCACACGCCAGCCCGTTTGAATATATTGTTGGCTATCATCATTATCTTGGGCATAAATAGGTTGATTGATCAGCAAACCGCAAATAATTATGAGTAGAAGGCCTTTGCCTATTTTCTGAAGCATCTGAAGAATCCTATTGCGTTATATTGAACATGATAGATTAATCATAATATTGGATAGCGATTTTGAGCAATCAGGGTAAGTGGTCTTGTGTATTGATAGTTGGTTCAAATAACACGCTTTAAGCATGACATCCGTCATTAATATTTGAGATAAGTATTGGCAAAATGCGGTTTCTGACTACACTACAGCAAGTGTTATGTGTGTTTATCGGTAAAGGTCAATAAATTTATGTCAGATGTTATGAACAAACGCTTGTTCACCATCTTAATGATTGTCTTTGTACAAATGGTGGGGGCTTCGATGGTGTTCCCCATTCTCCCACTCTATGCACGGCAAAGCTTCGATATTTCTGATACGGTGGTTACACTCCTTATCTCATCTTATTTCGCGGCTCAATTTATTGGGGCACCTATTATGGGCCGACTTTCAGATCGGTATGGACGAGTACCTGTCTTGATTGTCAGCCAAATTGGGACGGCCATTAGTTTCTTGATGCTGGCTTTGGCGGGTAATGTCGAAGTCCTGTTTATTTCGCGGATATTGGATGGTATCACGGGTGGCAATATTATTGTTGCGCAGGCTTATATTACAGATATTATGCCGCGTGAAAAACGAACGCAAGCTTTGGGAATTATCTATGCGGCGTTTGGTATTGGATTTATCGTTGGTCCAGCCTCCGGTGGTATTTTAGCGGCCCTATTTGGTGCCCGAATTCCATTTGTAATTGCGTCAATTGCCGCCACAATGATTGTTATTCTTACGCGCGTTACCCTAACTGAAACGCTCTCACCAGAACAACGAGCGGAAAATCGCAAGTCAAAGCGGCGCGATCTAACGCCACGCCAAATTTTACAAAATATGCCGTTGGTTTCCATTCTTATTGTGGCCTTTGTGGGTCAACTTGGATTTGGTTTCCTACAAGGTACATTTGCCCTATATGGTAAAGATATTTTGTTTAAGACGTGGGAAGATAATCATGTTAATTTGGGCATTGGGTTACTTTTAGCATTGATTGGCGTGGGGCAATTCATTACCCAGTTTGCAATCTTGCCACGGCTCACCACTCGCCTAGGTGATCCAAAAGCAATGGCGGTTGGGATCGCCTTACGCGGTTTGGCCATGTTTATGTATGCGATTCTCGTTTCACCGTGGCTAGCCGCCGCTAATGGTTTTATCTTTGCCGTTGGGATGGGTATTATGACGCCGACTTCACAATCCGTCACAACCCTGACCGTCGATGACAACATGCGCGGTGGAGTTTTGGGGGTTTATCAATCGGCCATTAGTTTAGCCACTATTTGCGGGACGGCAGTGAGCGGCTCTTTATATGATGTCAATCCACGGGCCCCTTATTTAGTCGGTGGGGTATTGTTTGTGCTCGCGCTTTTCCTTGCATTACCGGTTATTCAGCGCTATACTCAGGAAGAATCGAACAAACGTTCTATTGTTACTGAAAGTGGTTAGGAAAATAAACAATGTCTCCTGCAAAAACAGCCCTCATCATTATTGATGTTCAAGTCGGTTTTTTAGAAGGTGAGTGGCGCGTCCATGATGCACCTGAAGTTTTGAAACGTCTGCAAACTTTGATTAAGAATGCCCGTGGCAATAACTTACCGGTGATTTTTGTGCGGCATGATGAAGATCCAGAAAATGACGGCCCCTTACATCCGGCGTTGGGTGTACAGGCCGACGATGTGGTGATCAGTAAACTGACACCGGATTCGTTCTACAACACCGCGTTGCAGGAAACTTTGCAAGCGCAAAATATTGAACAGCTTATTGTGGCTGGTTTTCAAACTGAATATTGTGTTGATACCACGACCCGACGAGCACGGAGTCTGGACTATAAAGTCATTCTGGTTAAAGATGCGCACAGCACATTTAATTTTCCAGATTCATCACTCAATGCCGAGCAAATTATTGCGCATCATTCAGATGTGTTGCAAGGATTTGCCAAAGTTATCCCCTTGGCGGAAATTGATTTTTCAGCTCTATAAAAATAAAACGCGGGATGCTAGCACTAACATCCCGCGTTTTCCTCCATTGGTCCCACCCAAAATCTACCGATGAGTCTAAGATAATAGCTCGTGTTGCATGGCTTTGCGATTGATACGCCGTAAGCCTTCTTCATAGGTATGTGCTGTAAATATGCGACGACTAAAACGTGTCGTGAGTATTCGACTAAAGCTATCGTACATCATGCGGATAAACATATTGCGACTAACCGCCACAATCATTTCAACATGCGAAGGCATGCGCGAAATGATTTGGGTCGTATTCGCAAACGCATTGTCGCCAGTTGGTATTTCGAGTGCCGCTGAGTAATCCATTACAACATAAACGGAATGTTCAACGGTTTTCACAAGATTAAGCATATCCGTACTGGCTTGTTGAAAATCGAGCCATGTCCAGCCACTCGACATTACCATCTCACATACTGTATTCTCTGTATCTGCCCAACGTACTTCGATAGTCATTAAATTCCCTCTTCGCAAACTAGTTCGTTATGGAGTTGCACTTCAATTTCGTTACCACTTGCTAAAACTGGAATCAGAGTTTCGTAAAGTGCCTGAAAGAAACTTAACAGTTCGCGATCCAATGAGATATTGAATGAGGTCTCAATCGGAATTTCGACAGTTTCCCGACCATCATTGGCGCTGAGTAAAAATCCCCGTAAATTATTGATATCGCCGAGATTAGGGATATAAAATTTTTGCAAATCCATCGCCATGTCATAAGAATCTTTGATTACAAAGCTCAAGATTTTGCCCCCATTGGCTTCCACAAGTTCAGTAAACCCACCACGCATCAAGGCTTTCATAAACGTGTTTAAGCTGATATTTTCCTTCGGATTATAAACAAGGTGTTTCAACTTATTGAGTTCGTTGGATAAACCATCAATCCGTTCTTGCATTTGCCATGTGTAAACTGTCATATCATCGCCCCTATTGCTTCTTAAGTATCCAAAGCGTTTTGGATCTATGCATACAGCATAAAGTGAAATTAAATGGAACTAAATATCCCAAATGGGATATTCCAAAAAATGTAATATTTTGAGAGTTAAGTTGATTGTGTTTTCCGTACATCTATGCTTAGATTAAGAAATTAGAGTGGAGGGAAATCTTTTGCTGAAAAAATTAATAGTGATGCTATTTTTTGTGGTAAATATTCTATCAATAGCCTATGCCCAAACTGACGACCCAAATCTTCCAGCAGTGGTAGGTATACAAGGTGAGCTCAATGTTTACTATGTCCACGATGGCAGTGTTGATCTGGTCTATGAAGGTAGCTCTATTGCAGGCTCAAGTGGACCGTGGTGGTCAAATGATGGGCATTCTTTTGCAATTTCAACATGGGTAAATCATGACTCACAACAAATTAAACAATTTGACATTGTCACACAAGAATGGCAAGACCAAATTGCGGTGGGTTGGGAGACACCTATTCCTTCTCCCGATTTCACGCAGGTTGTGTATGAAAATGTGTGGTCAAATGGGTATATTTTGAACATGGCAGATATGTCTGGCTCAGAGATTACAACTATTGATGCCATGCCTGACAAAATAGATGTACAGCGCTTTGTCGCATGGTCACCCGATGGTGAATGGCTTTTATTTGTTGCCAATAGACAGTTATATCGGATTCGGACTGATGGTACTGACCGGACCGCTATCATGGCATCTAATTTAGATTTGCAGATGGATTATCCATATGAGTTATCGGCATCCTGGTCTGCAAATAGTGAATGGATAGCTTTTTCTGCAAAATTAAAGAGTGAAGA
This sequence comes from Anaerolineae bacterium, assembly GCA_050303635.1. Taxonomy (GTDB): domain Bacteria; phylum Chloroflexota; class Anaerolineae; order Aggregatilineales; family J027; genus JAKEEQ01. Next base: position 12,562 of record JBNLCD010000012.1, on the reverse strand, counting down.
CGAAGATAGTCAACCTGATATTTATGTTGTACGCGCGGATGGTACAGACTTAACCCAACTAACTGATCATGTCGCCGCAGATCTACAACCTGTTTGGTCACCCGATGGTTCCCAGATTGCATTTGTGTCGGCCCGCACCGCAAATGAAGAAAAACCATTTAATCGCGATTTATTTTTAGTGAGTGTAGATGGTTCAGATTTACAACAAGTAACGACGGATGTTTACGCACATCAAGTGTATTGGTCAGAAAATTGGTTGGTTTACCTTGATGTTCCGATTAGTTTTGCGGGATGTGTGGAGCAATGTTACGGGGATATTGTGGTGATTAAGCCCGACGGCACAGAAAAAACTAAATTGACGGAAGATATACCAATCTGGTCATTTGCAGTTGCTCCAGACTAGTACGCCCCTATACGGAAGATAACCCGTGGGGCAGTTTGCAAGAGAATTTGCAAATCAAGTGCCAGCGACCAATTTTCGATATAGTAAATATCCATTAAGCACATTTCATCAAATGGGACTTCACTCCGGCCACTAACTTGCCATAATCCGGTCATACCGGGGCGCACTTTGAGGCGTTGATATTGCCACGGTGCATAAAGTTCAACTTCGCGGGTGACTTGGGGACGCGGCCCAATCAAGCTCATATCGCCTTTGAGGACGTTAAAAATATTGGGTAGCTCATCCAGACTGGTGCGCCGGATGAACTTGCCGATACGAGTGACGCGGGGATCATCCACCAATTTCGGTCGACGCAAGTCTTCATTGGTATTCTTCATGAGATCTTCCCACATGTCTTCAGCATTTTGAATCATTGAACGGAACTTGATGATCTGGAATTTACGACCATTCATCCCTATACGTTCATGACTGAAAAACGGGGAACCTGGTGTTTCAAGCCGAATGGCCAAAGCAATAAGGCCAATGACGGGCAAAACAATGGGAAGAGCAATGACGGTGAGAATAATATCCACCGCCCGCTTGATAATATGATTCGCGCGATGAAATTGGACCCGTTTTTGCATACCAAGGAGGGGAATACCACCCAAAAATTCCATCTGGGTTTGGGAGAGGTTCAATTGGAAAAGGTCGGGTACAGTTCGCACGGCAACACCATACCGGTCACATAGTTTAATCATATTGACGATAGAATTATGATGTTCCCAAGGCAATGTAATGATAACCAAATCAATTGCTTTAGATTCGATAATCATCGCTAGATTTTCCAGCGCACCTAAGGCTTCAACCCGGCCTAAGTCGGTTGAATTACGTTCAGGGTTATCATCCAGAAAACCAATCGCTTTATAGCCAAGATCAGGCCGTGAAACGATAGTACGCAAAACACTCATGCCAAGATCATCTGCCCCAATGATGAGCGCATTTTCCATACCGATGCCACGTCGCCGCAAATTATGACGAATTTCGCGGACGATGATTCGCCAAATTGCTAAAAATATAATGCTGAGGGCCACGGCTTGGACAATCAGCAAACGTGAGAATACCAGTGGGCGGAGTAAGAAACTAAACGCCATAATGATGAGGCCGGCATTGGTCGCGGCATTACCCAAGGTAAAAAGTTCATTTGTCCATGTGCGTCCCCGGCGTTGACGATACAGACCCGCACTTTGATTAGCCACCAAAACCCAAATCATAAATAAAATCATGTAAGGGATATAGGGACCAAATGGTGCCGAATTAGCTTCGTCTACTGGCTCAAAGAGTTGGAGCGTATAGCGCATATAATATGACACGAAAAAAGCGAGCGCAATAAACAGGGCATCCGCGATGCCTGAGCGCCAGCCTTCGATAAACCATGCCGAATTGCGACGCGGACGCGGTGGAGTTTCATTTTGAATGGGTTTAGCTTCGTTCAAGTTCATTATCAATTTTTTGCGCATTTATAAAAACGGCGCGCATACGTTATTGAGCTAAGTAATTTAGGCATTAAGCGCTTTGTGATAGCAAGCAACCGTATCTTCGGCACAGCGTTCCCATGTAAATTGACGGGCCCATGCCATACGTTTGGCGGCATCTTCGGCCAAATGACCTTGTTCTGCAATGGTCTTCTGCAAAGCGTGGGTCCAGGCTGTTTCATCATCAGGTGGCAATAAAACACCCACATCACCTGCCGCTTCCGGCAATGACGAGATATTGGATGTTAAAACAGCTTTACCACAGGCCAGAGCTTCAACAATAGGAATTCCAAAACCCTCAAAGAGCGTTGGATAAACAAAGGCCGACGCGGCATTATACCATAGCACTAGTTCCTCCGCCTTAAGATATCCCGGCAAATGAACGGTTTCTTGTAAGCCGAGTTCGGCTATTGTGGCAAAGATCTCATCATAAAACCAGCCTTTTCCCCCACCGAGCACTAGGTGCATAGCTGACCGTTCTTCAGAAGAAAGCTTGGCATAAGCCCGTAACAGAAGTGGTAGATTTTTGCGCGGCTCCAGCGTTCCCACAAACAACAAAAAGTTTTCAGGTAAATTTTTGCTTTGGCGGAACTGTTCAATATCTTCTGCTGGCAAGGGTTTGAAATCGGGACTGACTCCCGGATAGGCGATATCAATTTTGTCAGGAGAAATAGCTAGATAGTCGGTGAGATCGTTAGCTGTACTTTGGGAAATTGCTAAAACACGAGTCGCTTTACGACATGAATAGGCTGTCATGCGTTGTAAGTACAATCGGCGCGCACGGGTTAAGACTTCTGGATAGCGTATAAAACTCAGGTCAAAAACAGTTACCACGGAAGGCGCAGGCATTGTCCAACTACCGACAAACGCCAGTGCGTGATATAAGTCGGGCTTTAGCCGATTGAGAGCCACAGGTTGAACAACTTGTTCCCAAAGAATCCGTTTAGCAGGCGAATTCGTATCAAATGTGCTCACTTGTGATTGAAAGCGTGGATGGTCAAGTGAAATTTGATGATTAGCCAATGCGGTATAGGTAAAATCACCTTTGTCTACATACGGCAATTGACTGATTTGACCATACATATAACGGTGAATACCCGCTTTGCGGTAACCTGCGGATTGGGATAGAAGATGAGCGTTCAAGACAATATGTTTCATGGCGAGGATTATACCTTACTTTTTAGCGAGTAGGGAGCAATAAAACGCCACATAGAAAACTTGGTCGTTGCAAATTCACGACAGTATTTGTAAGTTAAAGATATTGAAATGAGTACAGGAAAGTATTGATTACGAATGGCCAAGAAAAAACTCAACTCCATGCGCTTTCTTGAAAAGCATAACATTGACTATACACCACATGAATTTGACGACAGTATTCACAGCGCGGAAGGTGTCGCTGAGGCGTTAGATATTCCATTGGGACACGTTTATAAAACCTTGGTGGTTATGCCTGATGACAAAAATAGCAAGGCCAAGCCCTATTTAGTGCTTTTGAGCGCTGGGCGTCAACTTGATTTGAAAGCATTTGCCCGTGCGGTCAACATCAAAAAGGTACGCATGGCAAGTCATACTGAAGCCGAGAAATTGACAGGTCTCAAGGTGGGTGGTATCTCACCGCTGGTCCTGACTGCCAAAAATTGGGATGTCTATATCGATGAACGCGTTCTCCAATTGGAATGGCTCTTGCTAAGCGCCGGACAACGCGGCACGAATCTCCGTGTGCAACGCACTGAATTGATTGATGTTTTGAATATCACAGCGGTGGATTGCTCAACCGAAGCTTAACCGGATGAATTGGCGGGTAATTGACGATCACCATCATACCAACCCCGTCCCGATGGTGTTTCGGGTTTTTCGATTTCACGGGCAGTCAGCATCATGCCCAAACGCCCTATACCGGCATTCAGAGCCGTTTTAATCAGACGAGGATAATGTTTCCAGTTTTTAGTTGGGGTATGATGGCGTAATTTATAAAGATTGACGGCATTAACCATCCAACGGGTGGCGAAGTCATAATAGCGGCGAGAATGGCGGCCCGCGACACCTAAATCCCGATCGGTGCGGTTCTGCCAGTTTTGGGGATAAATGATGTTCTCTTCGACTTGATTATAGTAACGTGTGCCCTTAATGGGATACGCTACTGTGGTGAGAAAGACGTCGGGATTGGATGCTTTAAGATGTTCGACCGTTGCGCGAATATCCTCGAACTCTTCACCATCATAACCCAGCATGATAAACATGCCCGTTTCAATACCTTTGGCTTGTAGGGCCAGTGATTTTGCTTGCACATCTAATACATCAGCTTTACGTTGCATGGCATCTAAAATGCGCTGTGATCCACTCTCCGACCCAATCCATAACCGCTGACAGCCCATCTCCGCCAAAAGCTCAATCATGTCATCATTGAGACGGTCAGCGCGTGAGATACATTCAAAGGGAACTTTGATATTCCTCTTTTGAAGCTCGGCCTGATAATTTTTGAGCCAGCGCCAATTGAGCGTAAACACATCATCCACATACCACAATTGATCGGGCTGATAGCGTTCAACCAAATAGGCGACTTCTTCGGCGACATTTTCGGGACTGCGGCGGCGATGCGATTCACCAAAAACACTATGCGAACACCACGTGCAGGTATAGGGACAACCCCGCGCACATATCAGCGATAAACTGCTGGTACCATGATGGTCACGCCAAACCTTTAAATAGCGATCCATGTCAATCGCTTCGCGGTCAGGCCGGGGTTGTTCATCTAAATTGTCCATGTAGGGACGCGGCGCATTCCGAATAGTTTTTTGCTTTTCGCTTTGAAAGGCAATCCCTTGGATGAGTTCGAGTTGGCTGAGGCCATGTTCTTTGAGATGCGGGACTAACTCAGCGAGCGTGAGTTCGCCTTCGCCAATGACAATGATGTCGGCACCACGCGCCAAATATTCATCCGCATAATATGGTGGTTCAGGACCGCCCAAGACCACAATACTCCCGTGTTCCTTACAATCAGCCATCATCTGCAAGATAGTCGGTTTGGTCATCAACGTGCAGTAAATGCCTACAATCGACGGTTTTTCTTCAACGAGAATTTTCTTGAAATCCGCATATGATTGGAATGTGGAATCAAACACTTCCACCGCGATATTTTGCGATTTCAGATAAGCAGACACATAGAGCAATCCCAAAGGAGGATAGGGACGCATCACTTCACGTTCATGGGGATCATCAAACAAAAAATAGCCATGTGCCAATAAAATATCCATATATAAGAGCCTCACCCTTAGTTCCGTTAGAATTAAATTCCCAATCCAATCTCCTGTCAAACTATAGCATAGAAAGATATTTTTTCTCAAAACTTTTGTTTAGAAAGTCTTTGTGCCTACACCCTGTCTTGCCCCTGTTCGGAAGACTTGAGGACGTGTATAACAGCCTCATTGCAGGTTTGGAGTTTATTGAATAGTGGCTTACCTAGAATTTTGGAAAAAGATCTTTTCAAGCTTTTGTAAAAGCTTGACCAAAACTTTTATATAACGTTTTTTGGTGTTCCCATTTTTACAACAAAGGGAATGAATCTTTTGGATTATAGGCGAGTTATTTAAAATATAGAAAGGTAAAACATGAGCAAGCAATCCCCCATTTTGCTCATTGATGGGTCCTCTTTAACCCCAGAAGATGTTGCAAATGTGGCCAGATTTGGTCAGCAGGTGCAACTCACGGATAGCGCCTTGCAAAATTTGCGCGAAGCACGCCGGATTGTCGATCAAGTTGTGGCTGAAGAAAGGGTAACTTATGGCGTGAATACTGGTTTTGGCAGTTTGAGTCGTGTCACGATTCCTCAAGATGATGTGCGCCAAGTCCAACGCAATTTAATTCGTAGTCATTCAGCCGGAATTGGTGAACCTTTGCCGAATGAAGTGGTGCGCGCGATGATGCTGATTTTGTTAGCGAGTTTAAGTCGCGGGCATTCGGGTGTGCGTCCTATTGTGGCTCAAACATTAGCCGCTGTCCTCAATGCGAATATTGTGCCTGTTGTGCCATCGCGTGGTTCAGTGGGCGCGAGTGGTGATTTAGCGCCTTTATCGCATATTGTGTCGGTGTTAATTGGCGAAGGTCTAGCCAATATGAATGATGAGATTATCGACGGTGAAATTGCCCTGCAACAGGCCGATATTCAGCCCATTGTATTGGAAGCCAAAGAAGGTTTGGCCCTTATTAATGGCACGCATTTGATGTGTGCACTCGGTAGCCTGCTTATTAAAGATGCCGAACAACTGCTTGCGGCGGCAGTCAATGCGTCCGCGATGATGATTGACGCTAATCGGGCTACAGATGCGTTTTTGGATGCGCGTGTTCATCAAATTCGTCAACAACACGGTCAACAATGGGTCGCTTTCCATATGCAAGATTTGCTAAATGGCAGTGAAATTTTGCCAGATCATCGCACCGATGATCCTCGTGTCCAAGACCCCTATTCATTCCGGTGTACACCGCAAGTTTTGGGTGCAGTCAAAGATACACTCGATCATGTACGAACCGTTATTGAACGCGAACTCGGTGCAGTGACCGATAATCCACTCGTTTTTCCGGATAATGGTGACATCATTAGCGCGGGAAATTTTCATGGGATGCCATTAGCTATTGCTCTGGATATGTTGAGTATTGCTTTGGTCCATATTGCCGGTATTAGCGAACGGCGCGTTTATCATTTACTGAGCGCCTCGGATAGCGAAAATCCGCTCAATGCCTATTTAAGTCCGCAACCGGGTTTGCATAGTGGCTTGATGATTGCCCAATATACCGCCGCCGCCGCGTGTAATGAGTTGCAAACACTCGCGGCACCTGCCAGTGTCCATAATGTGCCGACAAGTGCAGGCATGGAAGATTACAATAGTTTCGGTCCAACCGCCGGACATCAGGCGTGGCGGGCTCTTGATTTGGCTCGACACGTCATTGCCATTGAATTCTTATGTGCAACCGAAGCATTAGAATATCAACGGCCGCTCGCTAGCGGTGACAAAGTCGAAGCCGCCTATGATACTATCCGCCAACATGTCCCCCGTTTGACAGAAGATCGTTCACCTACCCCCGATATTGGACGAATTGTCGAACTCATCCGGACGGACCATCTCGGTTTATAGACAAAAAAAGACCCCTGTGCCAAATTGACACAGGGGGATTAGTTTCTATGATTAGAAACGCTGTTTCTTCAACTTAGGGTGCCGTACAATTCGCTGAACCACAGGTATCCAAGAGACTTTCAACGGCGGCATCCGCACTCAAACTGTTGAACGCTTCAATCGCAGTTTGGTAATAAGCTGTCCGTTGCTCAGCGTCATCCGAGACAGCCGCCAAGCGACTATAGCCTAAACCAGCACTCAAAGCATCGCCATTTGTTTCGGCTAAATCAACCGCACATTGCAAGTAGCGGGTACTGACTTCAGGATTTCCTAAAATTGCATACCATTCGCCCATGCGGAGATACACGCTGGGATTTTCATATACGGAATTACCGTCACTGACTTCCACAAAGTTGCGGCGATCAGAACATTGCAAATCTTCAGAAGTTAGCATGGCATTGACGGCGTCCAGATAGAACCCGCGTGATGCCAAAGCATAAGCACTGACATAAGGCAGAGTGCTGTCGTCTAAGCCCAATCCTGCAATATTGGTCAGAATATCGCCAACTTCAGTGCGCGTCGCTTCATCTGCCAAAACAGGGATCATATCGCTATTTGCCAAATCATCTGGCATAACAAGGGCATCTGAGCCAACCAAAACTTGCTCATTTTCAAACGACCAAACGGGTTTATCCATATTCATGAAAGCTGGGGTATCCGCAGTTTCACATTCAGGTACACCGTTGGCAAAAAGTTCAGTCGTGCTTAGATCACTACACAGGATAATGAGCGCATTATCGCCAGACACTTCAACATAGTCACGGCTTTGCAAAGCCATGCCTGAATGGATGCCATTGGTAATGCTGAAATCATCCCAAGATGAACGGTTTACGGCAATTGCAGACCAGTCGCCATCCACCCCAATGATGAGATGCACCGGCATCGTTTCATCATCCTGCCGGGTTGGTTCGGCGAAAACAGGCGCGCTCACCACTCCCATTAGCAGTAGGATTGCAAGCACAGTCCCCAGCAACTTACGGAATAGATAGCTCGTGTTCATGATTTTGTTTCTTTACTCCTATACTTTTACTTATTTTATAGCTTAACATGCCATCACCAAAACAGCATGATTTGTAAACAATGGTTAGCTGACGCTTAAGCAACGGTGATTAACCGCCTCCACCAAAGACTTCGACATCTTGGACTTCCAAACAACTGCCTTGTGTCCGCCGCACTTCTGCATCAGCTTTGAAGTTGGCTTGCCGACTACTACTGGTGGGTGAAAATGTTAGCACCTCAATCCAATAATCTTCGGCGGCTTGCGCATCACTTTCATTGGCACAAATTTCATCAAATGTTTTGGCCTGAAAATACAATAATTCTATTTCTGTTGATGCAATGAATGTGCTCAAATCACTATCGGCTAAGCAGGGTAGGTCAAATGAACGTTGCCGCGTACCAATTGCGCCATCTTCCTGTAACCGATTGAAAATCCGTTGCGCCTGCCCTAAATTCGACTTGGCTTGTTGATAAGATTCCACTTCAAAGTAGGCCTGACCAAATGCTAAACGCAACAAATATTCAACTTGATTAGCCGTCAGATCATCTTTGATGTGTGGTGAGAATGGTTCATCGCCATTGGTCAAATCATCCCGCGTATCATCTAATAAGTTCAAGCCATCGGTGATCAATTGCAGAGCAATTTCATAATTCCCCTGTTCAATTTCAATCTGCGCCAGATGATACCGTGCCATCAATAACCGTGAATCCGCCTCCAAAACTTGGTCAAATACGCTTTGCGCATTATCGGGTGAACCTAGTGTCAAATAAAGACAACCCACCTCAGCAAAATTACCTGCATGAGGATCAGGATCAAGACGCGCGGCTGATTCTAAATACAATTCAGCTTCGGCGGCATTTCCCGATGCGATCGCTCGATCACCAAACCAGTTATAGACTTCAGCGGCCAAGGGTGGGGCCAGCGTGTAAAATCCGGTTGTTACCACTAAAAGAATAACAGCTAGAATAAATGCAATTTCACCCTGCCAAGAACGTCCAGATGAACGATCATTCAGGAAGCTATTGAGCAGTTCGCGCACACTTAAAACTGCGCCACCACCCAAAATAATTTCACCGATAAAGGATGCCCCGGAGAGGATATGAAATCCGCCTACGGATAAACGTTGGATCAGCAATGTGATCAAAATCGTGGCTGACAACGCTGGCACAACAGCCGCAATAAACCAGAAAGCATTCAACCGGCGGGCGCGGCGGGTACGGCGATTGTCTGTATACCACCACCAAGCATCAAGTGGCGGCAGAGTTGGTTGATCATTGCGCAATCGCACAAAATTAATATCGGTATCTTCGACTACCCGTCGGCGCGCTTCATCTAAACGATTATCATTGTCATGCAAGAATTTTAAGGTGTTGCGCTTGACATGATACGGCACGGGTTCCGGTTGTTCCAAAATATATTGCACATAATCGCGTGACCACAATACCTCAAGCAAAATGGACTGCATCCGGCGCGCTTCCGCTGAAGCTTCTGATGCTTCTATACGGGCGGCCTTGGGATTAAAGAGTGCGCGTAAATCATCCGCAGTTTCTTCAATCACAAACCAGACACCGCGTAGAATACTCCAAAGCAATGCAAAAACACCAAAAATAAGCCGCAGAATAAAGACGAGACCATCCCATAAGCTTTGGTCTTCACGAATTTCAACCGTGGCGCGGGCATTTTGATGTAAATCAGGATACTCACGTAACAAAGTATCAAGCGCGGATTCGTAAGCTTTGAGGGCCGAGTCTAAATCAACCCCAGCTTCTTCAGTTTGAGGACTGGCTTCAAATTCATCTGTTTCTTCAGGGCGGGATGCGTTGTCGTCCGGCATACCGATTGTTTTCCCATTCATCTAGGCTAAATAAGCGAAAAGGGTATTGATATTACGTGTTCATAATTTCAGTATATTTAAATTCTAGCCCACTCAGCGCAATCTCACACCCCAATTATGAGGGTTCTTCTTGTTTTAGCACTTTTCCCCATTCTCAAAGGATATTAGCGACTCCTAACTAGGCTATGGCTATCGAATTTTACACAAATCAACTAAAATGTATTGCGGAGACAAAGAGGGAATAATTTGGTCATGTTAAAGCAAGTGAGACCGAAAAACTCGGCTCTAAATAAACGAAAACGTCGTATTGGCCTCATCACTATTGGTTTAGTGGTAGTCCTACTTTTAAGCTATATCACCTATTTATCCCTAGCGGTCTATTATGGTCCCGTTCCCAAAACCGATGGCACCGAACATGTGGCCGGTTTAAATGAGGATGTGACCGTTTATCGAGATAGCTGGGGCATTCCACATATTTATGCTAGCAATGTTGATGATTTATTTTTTGCGCAAGGCTATACCCATGCGCAAGATCGTTGGTGGCAAATGGAACTCTCGCGCAAAATGGCGCGGGGTGAATTGACAAGCATTTCAAAAACAAGTCTCGATTTTCAGCAAGCAGACCGCCTCATCCAAACCTTGGGATGGCTTGAGAGTGCTGAAACAGAATGGGAAAATGCTTCACCGGAAACGCAACGCTCTTTGCGCGCCTATAGTGCAGGTGTGAATGCTTATATTGCCGAGCGCAACACCGATGATTTGGCAATGGAATACGGGTTAGTCGCACTGGTAGAAGGTGTGGAAAAACTTGTGCCATTCTTGGCTGATGCCGAGGAGGTCGAAGATTGGACCCCTGTCGACAGTTTGTTGTGGGGCAAGATGTTAGCTTGGCAAATGAGCGGCAATTGGTGGCAAGAACTGGAAAATGCCCGGGCCTATAGCCAATTAGATAGTTCATTGATGGATACTTATTTGGCGCATGATAGCGGTGCTTTTCTTAGTGTCGCAAATCCAGCCGGAATGGCCAACACGACCAGTGAAGATGTGGCATTACCTATTGTGCCGAATGGCCTCGATTTTACTGAACAAACCGTAGTGCTCAACGCCCCCCTCATTGGCGATATTTCACCTGAACTTTTAACCATGATTGGCTTGCCAAGTGAATTGCGTGGTAATAGCTGGGCCGTAAATGGACAACATAGCACGACGGGCAAACCTTTACTGGCCAATGATTTGCAGGGCGATAATACAATTCCATCAACATGGTTTGAGATGGGACTCCATTGTCGCTATCCCTCGAATGAATGTCCCTATGATGTGGTTGGTTTTTCCATCGCGGGTGTTCCGGGAATTGTGGTCGGGCATAATGATAAAATTTCGTGGGGCATCAATTCGGTTAATGCCGATAATCAAGATCTGTACTTATTGCGTTTGAATCCGACCAACCCAACCCAATATTGGTGGGATGGCGCTTGGCTTGATTTGGAAACTGAAGATTATCATCTTGAACTTGATGATGATGAAATATTGGAATACACCATCTACCGCACACATTTTGGACCTGTCTTAACAGATCTTGATTCACTGGAAGAGACCGCTTTTGATGAGCGTTATCAGGCAATTGCCTTAAGATGGTTAGATATGCCTGCTACGCCGACATGGCTAGACGCGCTGTTGCAAATGAATCAATCACAATCGTGGTCAGAATTTACAGCCGCCCTCAGTGGGTGGACGTATCCCGCGCTTCATTTTGTGTATGCGGATATTGATGGCAATATTGGTTATCAACTCACCGGAACGTATCCAGTTCGGGCTATAGAACATAGTGGACTCGTACCGGTTCCCGCGTCACCGGATTATGAATGGCGGGGTAGCGTACCTTATGAATATTTACCGAGTAGCTATAATCCTGCTTCGGGCATGGTGATTAATGCCAATAACGCCGTTATATCATCTGCCTATATGAATTGGTTGGGCCAGCAAATCAGTCCGACTGAACCCGTACAAATTGTTTTTAGTCATGATGTGAGCAACTTCCGGGCCGAACGGATCGCTTATCTTTTGAATAATCGCACTGAACATACGCTAGATAGCTTTGGCCGTATGCAGGCGGATAATTACAATGCTTTTGCGGAAGCGATTTTGCCCTATGTCGTGGGTATTGAAACCGATGATGCCGAATTAGCATTAGCGCTGGAATGGCTAAGTGAATGGGACCTGCAAAATAATGAAGATAGCCCCCAAGCGGTTTGGTTTGAGGCCTTTTGGATTGAGCTGGCTGGTCAAAGCTTTGGCGACAAATATCCGCTAGCTCTAGATGAAAGTCTGATGCAATTGGCGGTGAACATCATTGATGATCCCGAAAATCCGTGGTGGGATGACAATGCAACCCCGTTCACTGTTGAAACTCGCGATGAAATTTTGCTGAGCGCCATTATTCGGAGCTATACGTTATTACAAAACGCCTATGGCGATGATCCTGAAGAATGGCAATGGGGCGATGTCCATCGCGTTTATTTTGTAAGCCGTTTAATTGGCCAAACTGGTGTCCTGCCTTATAGTGATTTGACAGGCTATCCCATTAATCGCGGTAAATATAGCGTAAGTGGGGGTATCACCAGTCTGAACACGACTTATTTCCACCTT
>JBNLCD010000011.1:0-27065 GCA_050303635.1 Anaerolineae bacterium | reverse complement strand
CAATCCCAAGTCCTTAAATGAACGCTTTGGGATTGGTCTCGATACATTCTCTCGCGCACCATTAGTGGGTCTGTTCCGTATTCATCGCGCCGCAGTTGGTAGCGATGATTATGTTGATGTCTACTTCTCTGACAACCACTTCAAGAGTGTGCCAGATGAAAATATTGTTCTGCGTGAAGGTCAAGCCAATTATAACTTAGGCTTATACAACGCCGTCGCGGCAGACAATCCCGATGTTTACTATATCATTGGTGGGGATTTAAATTCCTATAGCGAGTCATCAGAGATGGCGCTTTTAGATGCAGAGTTGGTTAATAGCCGTGAATTTGTGCCAGACGAAAGCAACTACACCTATATCTATGCTGGTCAAGCTCAAACCCTTGATTATTTGTTCTTCTCACCCAGCTTAGGTGAACAAGTCGCTAGCGTGAATATTGTTCATATCAGCTCCGATTACAGCTATCAATATGAGGTAGACAATTCGATGTATCGCGCCGGTGATCACGATCCTGTCGTTGCAACATTTAATTTCCCCGAATAATTTTGCCGTAAATACACGCGTCCCTGCCGAGTTCATTTGGTGGGGACGTATCGTATTAACCGTGGTGACAATACTCTTCATTACCCCATAATAATATAAATTCCACCGTTGAAATAATTATAGAAAAATTTCTAATTCGTCGTGTTTTTGTTTATCATTTTTGCCTTGAGTATTAACAAAGTACAAAGTAGATTGGGTGTTGGTAAGAATTTCTTTATTCTTCTTACCTATCCTTTAAAATGGCCGTTTTAATTACACAACAATCCAACTTACTTAGACAAAAATTTGACACCGAACATCGGTTCTGTTTATAATTTGATTATTCTTACGAACAAATGTGCGGAGAAATTTTAATGGGAAATTCCAAATCCACCAAAGAACAACGTAGCAAATTGTCTGAAAGACAAAAAAGAATCCTCAATTTTATCGAGTCCTTCATTCATGAACATAGTTATCCTCCAACCATTCGCGAAATCGGCGAAGCTGTCAAAATCGGTTCCACTTCAGTTGTGAACTATAATTTGAATAAGCTGGTTAAAGCGGGACTCATTGAACGTGCGCCGGATGTTTCACGCGGTATTCGTTTGGTAGAGGAAAATCTTGAAGAAATTGATGTTCATATTGAAAGTGTTAACATCACCCGTGTCCAGATGGTGGGGCAAATTGTGGCCAGTGAACCGGTGCCAACCCCGGGGGATTTTGGCTATCATTATGATGAAGATGATATGATTGAAGTTCCCACTCAGCTTATCCAAAACAAAGCCGCGCCAGACAGTGTTTATGCCTTGCGTGTTAATGGGAATTCTATGATTGATGCGTTGGTAAGTGATAAGGACGTCGTTGTCTTGAAACGCCAAGAAACTGCCAATAATGGTGAAATGGTAGCGGTCTGGCTTCGCGACACCGGCGAAACAACCCTTAAATATTTCTACAAAGAGGGCAGTCAAGTGCGGTTACAACCGGCTAATTCAACCATGGACCCAATTTATGTTGATGCGCGACAAGTTCAAGTCCAAGGCAAAGTTCTGGCAGTCTTGCGTAGCGTCTAAACGTGTTATTGTAACAAATACAACACTATAGAATAGCCACTTAGAAAATTTCTAAGTTTGGTATTTTCATTGTCCTCCAGTAGAATTCTCTGCACACAATTACTGGGGGATTTTTGTTGCGTGGGGAGAAAGTCAATTGCAATTAGGCGTTAAAACTAGGACAAAGTTGAATTGGTTCATCATAACTGCCATATTTCTATTAGGTGCGGCCCTGCGTATCTATCAATTGGATGCTGTTGATCTACGTGGTGATGAAAGCTACACAGCCTTGTATTGGACCCAAACACCTTTTACTTCCGATTGGTACAAAATGGTGCACCACGAAGGGCACCCTGTTTTGGTTTTCTTCTTTTGGTGGTCGTGGTCGAGTCTTATTGGCAACAGCGCGTTTGCCTTGCGGGCATTCTCTGTTTTAGGAAGTTTGGGTAGCCTAGCCGCTATTACCGCGCTGGGTCGTCGCCTTTTGCATGAGCAATATCTGGTGTGGAGTGTAGCGCTCCTTTGGGCCGTGAACCCCATGAATTTGTGGCATGCCCAAGATGCCCGCATGATTGGCATTCTAAGCACTCTAAATATCCTAAACTTCTATTTTTTGTTACGCGCCACAGACAAACCTGCCAATCAAACTGCCTTGCGCGGGTTAACACCGTGGTTACCTTACATGTTAACGCAATTATTATCTCTTCATTTGTTCTTTTTTGAAGCATTTGCGCTTTTGGTTCAAGGGCTATTTGTCCTCAGTCTGCGGCGACGCGACATATTTTTAGAAGCTGTCCGTACATGGAGTATCCTATTTGTACTTACGCTACCCGTTATTGCAAATCTTTATGACGTAACAGTCGTGAATGCATATGGACCGACAGCAAGTATTGCACACCCTACCGATTACTTCACGAAATTTATGGGCGCATACATATTAGGTGAAAATACTGAAATCTCGTTTATAGTCGGCATACTGATTTTCAGTGTGCTACTGCTAACCTTGCTTATTGAATTACCAAAGCAAAAGCTTCTAAATAGCCTCATCTTATTGTGGATTGTTGCACCGGCTGTCGTACTGTATCTCATCTCGCTTAAGTCGGCATTATTCCGTCCACGTTATGGTATGACTTCTATGCCAGCCATCATCTTTGCCATTGTCATTAGTCTTGCATTCGGTGCGCGGAAGATTTTCCAGCGTGCAAATTACCAACAATTTGCGGTGAGTAGTCTTGTTCTGCTCATTGCGGTTATTCTGCTTTATAAAGATTATCAATATTTTGAAGTTGATGAACCTAAAGCACCCGATTGGACAAGCCTACAAGCCTATTTAGATACAAATATGAGTGACGAAGATGTCGTGGTTATATCTGGCGCAGATCCCAGCATTGAATATTATTATCAAGGTGCGGGAGATATTTATTTTCTGGTTTCAGCCGAAGATGATATTGACGAAGCCTTTAGCAATCTAAACGAGTATCGCAGTATTTACTTATTGGGCGGACCGAATATACCCAAACTTGAGCAAAAAATCGGCGCAGAGTGGCAATTCATCACAGCCGATGAAATCGCCATGCGGCATTCATCCAATATATGGCATATTAGCGAGTATCGTGCGTGGACGGTAGCCGAGCAAGAAATTATGGTTCCGCTCAATATTCAATTCGCGGATACTGCAATTCTGAAAGGATATTCGTGGCAAAAAAGTGATGTCGATTCGGATATTTTGATGTTGTATTGGCATCCTTTACGCCAAACTGAGGCACCCCTGAGCATATTGACGCATGTTGTGCCCTCAGCCAATATAGATGGACCACCCGTAGCGGTTCTCGATCATGGCCCGGCAAATGCGATTATTTCCACAACGCAGTGGCAAGAAAATGTTCTCTATCGGGATGTGATAACTTTACCCGAAGGCACATTAGATAATTACACAGTGCGCATTGGGTTATATGCAACGGGTACTCTTGAACCAGTGGAACTCAATGATGACCAACTCCAAGAAACCTATGCCGGACGTTATCCATTGCCTTAGACTTTCCAATCGGGCGGACTATTTTGGAGTCGCCAACGCCAGCCAACTGGATAGGCAATCATTTTCGCAATATCGCCTACGACTCGAATTACAGCGACCCAACCAAATGCTTGAATTTTTTGGATGAGAGATAGTTCGTTCCATAAATCAAACAAACGCTGGTATAGGCGATAAAAATAACCCAGCGCGCCCACGCCATATAGAAACCATAAGGCTGGATGCACGAGCAAGCCGAGCAATAAAATAAAGGGAGCTAGTACCAAATAAGTGATATAGCGTACGGCGTGCCGCTTACGCCATAAATCAGCTTTACCATCGCCCCGACTATAGCGGTAATATTGGACGAAATACGATTTGAGAGTTGTTCGTGGTCTAAAATGAGCAATGGCTTGCGGTGCAAATACAAAATCCCCGATCATTTCTTTTAGGCGAATATCAAAAATCAAATCTTCGCAGTAATCTAGCCACTCTGGATAGCCGCCAATTTGTTCCCAGGCAGTTTTACGAAAAGCCACACTCCGACTCGATGGCAAAAAATTTGCTGGGTTGATATCTTCAAGCGCAGGCAAGACTGCCGCACTCATAGCGACTTCAAAAGGATTTTTAGTGTCATAATCGGCCACAAAAAAACCCGCAACATTAACTGTATCGGGTTTATCGATAAAGGGTTGGGTTAGGTGAGCCAACCATTCGGAATCTAAACGCGTGCCGGCATCCGTACTGGCAATAATTTCATATTGGGCTTGGGCAATCGCCAAATTGCGCCCCTCACTAATATTTACACCGGGTTCAATAACGAGCTTGATAGGCAATTTCACAGACCACGCCTCAATCAATTGGGACGTAGCGTCTTGACTACCCCCATCCACAATCACTATTTCATCGGGCAAGCGTGTTTGCTGAGCAAGTGTTTCCAGCCATTTTTCAATTGTATTGGCTTCATTAAGAACAGTCGCAATTACGGAAACTTGAATGCTCATTTAGCATCCCTCACCTTT
The DNA here is from genome assembly GCA_050303635.1 of Anaerolineae bacterium. GTDB lineage: Bacteria > Chloroflexota > Anaerolineae > Aggregatilineales > J027 > JAKEEQ01. The sequence continues at coordinate 22,463 of JBNLCD010000011.1, read as the reverse complement.
AAACGCCGCTTGAGTTCACGCCGCAATTGCTTATAGTCTGCGTGGGTATGATTTGAAAACGCGAAAACAGGCGTCACACCTTGGCCAGTGATAATACCAAGCAAGCGATAATGCCATGCCGCCGCCCCTTTGTGACAAACAATCAACAAGCCCTCTTGCGGTGTTTTGTTAATCAAGGGGATTTGCGACGGTGGCGCGGGTTTTAGCATAGGATGCGCCGTAAGATGGCTAATGGATTCCCATGCAATGAATTCATTGCGCCAGATCAAAGGTTGAACATACAGCCCATCTTCACGTACTTCGAGTGCTGGATGTAAAGATGTCTGCAAAAATATCGGCATGGTCAATGCCAGTAAAAATACCACTGTCAATGCCAATAAAGGTAGTACATAAATGATAGAAATCACCAACAAGGTACCACTAATAAACAAATTAATCGCTAAGATAATTCGCACAAAAAGAGCGATTAACCGTTGCTTTGTTGGGTTTAATCGGGGATGATTAGAAATTGTTGTCAAAAGAATTTATCCGGTTTGTCTTCTAGTAAACCAACAAGCGATTATACACAGGAGTCCGCGTGGCGCGTCAAGGAAAAAAAAAGAAGAGTCAGTCTAAACCAAAGCAAACTTACTCAACCAAATCAGTTGAGATGTCTATTTATGACATCGCGAGTAGCGGTGAAGGCATCGGACGTTTCAAAAAACAAAACTATCTTGTCCCCTTCACTATTCCCGGTGAAAAATTGACTGTTCAGATTACCAACCCTAACGAAAATAAAGCAATGGGCGTGGCGCTATTGGGTGTTTCGGGTGACCGTATCCGTTCAAAATGTACGCATTTTGGCGCAATGGGCTGTGCAAATTGTCAATGGCAACACATGAATTATGAGGCTCAAGTTGCGTTGAAGACCGATATTCTGATCAGCGAACTTGAACGTGCTGGATTTAATAGTGATAAAATTGGAATGGAAATGACTATTCCAGCGCCTGAACTCTGGCATTATCGGACACAGGCCGATTTCTTTCCAACGCCAGATGGTGGACTTGGTTTTTGGAGCGATGATAAGCGTGAATCTATTCCGCTCGGCGAATGCCATATTGTACGCGAAGATGTGTGGCAACTTTTTGAAGAACTAAATTTAGACGTTCCCAACTTAACGAATGTGCGTATTCAGGTGGGATCAGATGAGACCGCGATGGTCGTGATCCGAACCCGTGATGAGACAATTCCGGAACTTGAAAGCACCGTGCCACTCTCAATTAATTTCTTACTGAATGACAATGTTCCAGTCAATTTAGTAGGCGATACCCATATCCGGCAAACCCTATTTGATAAAAGCTTTCGGGTGACAGCTGGTACGCAGTTCCGCACCTATCCGACCCAAATTGAGAAAATGATTGAAATTGTGGCGGATTTTCTTAATCCGCAACCAGCAGATGAAATTTTAGATTTATATGGTGGCGTTGGCGTTTTTTCAGCATTTCTGGCGCCGCTGGTCAGTCGCATCACGTATATTGATAGTTACCCACCCGCCGCCACAGATGCTGAGGATAATCTTGCTGAGTCAGATAATATTGATATTGTCGAAGGCTCGGTTGAAGAGGTGTTACCTGATTTATTGGAAGATGAAGAACTCTTCTTTAAGGCGGCAGTGATTGATCCTCCACGTCAAGGAATATCAGCCGAAGCACTAGATAGCATTACGGCATTCAATATGGAGCGCTTGGTCTATGTCAGCCAAGACCCGACCAGTTTTGCCAAAGATGCTAAACAATTGGTCAAAAATCATGGCTATCAACTAGTCAAAGTTCAACCCATTGATTTTGACCCGCAAACCTATCGTGTACAATCTGTGGCTCTTTTTGAGAGGATAAATGAAGAATGAGCTTAGGTCTCAGCGAAGCAAAAAATATACTGGCTGATATTGTCAGTATTGCCCAAGAAGCCGGCAGTCAAACCCGTGATTTATTTAATCAATCAAACGGTATGGAGTTAAAATCAAGTGGTGTCGATTTAGTTACCACAGCGGATAAACAAACTGAAGAATTTATCTCGCAAACATTATTTGAACGGTATCCAGAATATAATCTAGTTGGTGAAGAGGGTCACGGCCAAACAACGGATAGTCGTTATCGGTGGTTTATTGACCCCATTGATGGCACTACCAATTTTGCACATCGTATCCCCCACTTTGCTGTCTGTATTGCCTTATTTTCTGATGAAGCATTTCCGCCAGTCCTCGGTGTCACATACGATCCGATGCATGACGAAACATTTACCGGCATTCTCGGTGGCGGGGCAATGCTCAATAACAAGTCCATAAAAGTTTCTAAGACACCTAAGTTAGCTCAATCAGTTTTAGCCAGTGGATTTCCCTATACAAAATGGGATGAAACAGATAACAATGCCGCCCAATGGGGTAATTTCATGGTACGTTCGCGCGGCGTACGTCGTTTTGGTTCGGCTGGTTTAGATGTGGCTTATGTAGCGGCTGGCCGTTTCGATGGTTATTGGGAACATAACTTAAGTGCCGGGGATGTGAGTTCGAGCTTGATTTGTTTGCATGAAGCGGGTGGCCAATTTTCCGATTATGCTGGGAATCCCTTGGCTTTCCAAATGAAGAAAATTCGGATGGTTGCTTCTAACGGCAATATTCATGATGAAATGATTGCCGTTTTACAACAAGGCGAAAATGCACCCCGACCGAAATCCTAAAGTTAAGAAAATGTCGTTGCATTGTTATGTTTTATTTACTTAAATGGAAAAGAGTAAATCAATATGCCTGATATGCTTGTCAAACTTTATAATATTCCGGACTTAGATCCAATCAAAGCGCATTTGTTTGCGATGGGTATCACCATTCGTCGCGCCATGTCACCTGAAAAAGGTATTCTCATGGATTGGATTACTCAACACTTTAATGCACAGTGGGCCAGTGAAAGCGAAATTAGTTTTGGGAAACATCCTATTTCGTGCTATATTGCTATTCAGGATGGTCAAATTTTAGGTTTTGCATGTTATGATGCAACCCTGAAAGGCTTCTTTGGACCATTGGGAGTCGATGAAAAAGCGCGCGGTCATGGCTTAGGACGGGCATTAACTTTATATTGCTTACATAGTATGCGTGACGAAGGCTATGGTTATGCTATTATTGGTGATGTCTCTTCAGAAGAATGGTATGCTAAGATAGCACGCGCCACTGTTATTGAAGATTCAGAGCCCGGTATTTATGCGGGGATGCTCTATCTTGATAGTGAGTAGCTAATCCTGGTCCCATAAGTTTGTTTTTTGTGTGGAATTGGGAGGCGCTTAATTTCGTTTTTTGAACTTGAGTGCATGATACAATTTTTCAGGGTACAATAGGACCAGTACCCTGTATAAAATATGTTTAAGAATGAAATCTTGTGATGTGAAGGGGCACTGCCAATGAGTGATGCACATGAAATTATTGCCCAAATTCAAGAAGAATATGACAATATGTCAAAACGTATTCGTGAAAACTCGCAGTTGATGGAACAAAGTCAACTCGAAGTTGATCGTTTACAACAACGAAACGTATCTATTAGTTCTCAGATTAAACGAGTTGAAGAAGCGTTTGACACCATTCCTCGTCAAGATATTAAAACGACGTATGAGGAAGCCATTGATGCCCGGACTCGTTTATTAACCATGCGGAGTCAGCTTGAGAAGCTTCAAGAAGGCCAAAATCAACTTGAACACTATCAAGACATTTTAGGTCGTTTACTTGAATCTCTCGGTGGCTTTGATTTACCCGGCCAAGATGGCGGTAGTGGATCAACTCGTCAGATGGGTTTGGCTGGCGAAACAATTATCCGGATTGTGCAAGCTCAAGAACAAGAACGACGTCAGCTCGCTAATAGTTTACATGATGGCCCGGCTCAATCCTTAACAAATTTCATTTTGCAAGCAGAAATTTGTCAACGGTTGGCTCAAGTTGATGTTGAAAGAGCCAATGCAGAATTAACTAACCTCAAAGAAGCCGCGAGTGGAACTTTCCAAAAAATTCGGGATTTCATTTTTGATTTGCGCCCGATGATGCTCGATGACTTGGGGTTAATTCCAACATTGCGCCGTTACTCAGAAAACTATCAGAACAAGCATAATATTACAGTCAATCTAACTGTGGCGGGTGAAGAAGCGCGGCGTTTACCGCGTTACACTGAAGTGATGGTTTTCCGTAGTTTGCAAAGTTTATTGACAGTCAGTCAACAACATCTGAAAGCTACAGAAATCAAGATGACAGTTGATGTCGATTTAAATGAAATTCGGGCAGTTGTTGAAGACAATGGTCATGGATTTGATCCTGTTGTTGATTTAGATCCAAATCAAGGCGATCACGATGTTCAAGCATTGAATGCTTTACGTGAACGGATTGAGTTGGTCGAAGGATCGCTGGGTATTTTTAGTGCAGAAGGTGAAGGCAGTCGTTTCGAAGTGAATTTGCCAATTTTTGATGACCAACCAAGTTTATCTTAATCGGGTCATTATTTTAAACAAATTCCCTTGAGACACTGAATTTTTGTTTGCATTATTTGTCGTTGGCACATACACTTGTAGTGGAATCAAATAAGCGCACCACTACTTGTGATTTTTTAGCTCAATTTTGTGAATAAGATTTCCTCCAGAAGGAGTATTCTATGCGCCGTGTTTTAATTTTACTTTTGATATTAGTAATTGTTGGCGGTGGTGCTGTCGTTGCCCTATTGGCGTTAGGTGGCGACAGTGGTAGTGACCTCACCGATGAACAACTGACGGAAACTGCAATTGCCGCAGAAAGTGGTGAAGGCGGTGGTGAAGGCGGTGGTAACAGTCAAGTAGATACGCCTGTTCCAACTGAAGAACCGTATCGTATTTATGTGGCGGCTCGCCCCATCCCGCGTGGTAAGAAGATCGAATCTGACGATCTGAAACTTCAAGATTGGAACAACGATCTCTTCCCAATTTACCTAGAAATTCCGGAATCAAAACCGTTTAACTTGGAAGATCATGGGTTCCTGGATGTCAACGATGACCTCGTTACCAATATTGAACGGGATGTCATTGGTCAATATGCGCGGACCGATATTCCGGCATATACACCTATTTTCCCGACCCACATCGCAAATGTTCCATCAGATTTAGCCGCAGTTGGTTCTGATGTTGCAACCTTGATTTCACAAGATCGTGTTGCGATTTCAGTGCCGCTGGACCCAACTGGTATTGGGCAAGTTGCTTATGCAATGCAAGCTGGCGACACCGTTGATATTATGATGACATTTGCTTTCATTGATGTAGATAGCTTCTTCCAAACACGCATTCCGAATACAGTATCAACATTGGTGTTAACTGTTGATGGTCAATTGACATTTACCCCACCAATCCTTGGGACTGCGGAAACACGTTTGTTCGAACTAGATGTATTATCCGTCAATGATGAAACTGGTCAAGTTACTACGATCCGTCAGGTGTTGCCCGGCGCAATTGGTCCCAGCGAACAAATTCAACGTCCGCGTTTGGTAACAGAACGCATCATTAATGGTGCACGTGTTCTTTATGTTGGCTGGTTCCCTGCTGATGGTCGTATCTACGGTGTAGCTGATACGCCCACACCATTTTTACCGACAGCTACGCCAACTTTATTAGGTACCCCACCTGAACAACAACAGCAACAATCGAATGAAAATGGTGATACGCCGACCCCGGCACCAACATCATCACCTTATACACCGATGATTATTACTTTGGAAGTCAGTCCACAAGATGCCGTAACTTTGGCATGGGCTGTTGAATCAGGTATTCCAATGCAATTCGCTTTGCGGAGCGGCTTGGTTGAAGCCGGTGTAGCTTTAGCCCCAACCGAACCAGTTACCTTGAGCTATATGATCGATGTTTATAACTTGCCCGATCCTGACACATTACGTTTAACTTATGCGTTAGAACCACGGCCGGAGATTCGTCGTTTTGATCTCAGCAGTCTGCGTCGCTTTACTGAATTAAGTGAATGTGATCCGGCAACTGATGCGAATGGCTGTGAAGGTGCTGATCCATTACGCCAAGATCTCTTGCGTGAAAATCTATTCATTGGTGGTAGCTCAGGCGGCTAGTCAATCTGCCTAGGTTTACCCTAGGCGGAACTTGCTTTGTTATGAAATGCAATAAAGATTAGAGTATTACGGAGGAAATGGTATGGGTGGTTCCTTACTCAGACGAATTGAACGTGGTGGCTCCGGCGATAGTGGCGGCGGCTCCGGCGGCGGCGGCGGTGATGATAGTGGCGGCGGCGGTGGGGATGATGGAAATTCCCGTTTAGCAGATATGCGGGTCCGTCGTCAATCAGTACCAGCAGGCCCTTCACGCTCAGCCGACGGCACTTATGTCGACTTGAAACTTCGCGTTCAAAACAAACTTCTTAGCGAAATTGATCCCTCAATGGATGCTCAATCGCCTGAAGTTCGCGCAACCATTGAAGAGTTGTTTAATACAATTCTGAATGAAGAAGGCCTTGTCTTAAATCGCCGTGATCGTCAACAACTTTTTGAGTCAATCGTAGCCGAAATTCTTGGTTATGGTCCACTTGAAACATTGTTGTCACAAGATGATATTACGGAAATTATGGTCAATGGTCCGAAGAATATCTATATTGAACGTAAGGGTAATCTTATCCGTACCAATGTAACCTTTGAAGACGAACAACATTGTCGTCGGGTAATTGATCGGATTGTATCACCGTTAGGGCGGCGTGTTGATGAAACCTCACCATACGTAGATGCCCGTCTTAAAGATGGTTCCCGTGTGAATGTAGTTATTCCACCGCTTGCGCTTGACGGTTCAACGATTACCATTCGGAAGTTCTCTAAGAATCCGTTCCAAATTGAGGATTTGATCCGTTTTGGGTCGATGACAGCTGAAATTGCCGAGTTCTTGCGGGCCTGTGTAATTGGCCGTTTGAATGTTATCGTTTCCGGCGGTACGGGTTCTGGTAAGACGACGTTGTTGAATGTGTTATCTAACTTTATCCCGAATGATGAACGCATTATCACTGTTGAAAATGCGGCTGAACTTCAATTGCGGAAAGAACATGTGGTTCGTCTAGAAACGCGCCCAGCCAATATTGAAGGTAAGGGTGAAGTTACCATTCAAGATCTTGTGGTTAATACACTCCGTATGCGGCCTGATCGCATTGTAGTTGGGGAATGTCGTGGTGGTGAAGCGCTGGACATGCTCCAAGCAATGAATACTGGTCATGATGGTTCTCTAACCACCGCACACAGTAACAGTCCACGTGATACTCTCGCCCGTCTTGAAGTTATGTGCTTGATGGCTGGTATGGATTTGCCAGTTCGGGCTATCCGCGAGCAAATTGCTTCAGCGGTTGACCTGATTTGTCACCAAGAACGTTTACGGGATGGTACCCGCCGGATTACGGCGATCACTGAAATCCAAGGTATGGAAGGTGATGTTATCACCATGTCCGATATCTTTGTTTTCGAACAAACAGGTATCGAGGCCGGGCGCGTCATCGGGCGTATTCGTCCGACAGGTTTGCGGCCCAAATTTATTGAGCGCATTGAAGCCTCTGGTATTCACCTACCGCCATCTGTATTCGGTATTGGACGCTCTAACTTCTAATTTGAAAATAGACTGGATAAGGGGATGGCTGGTAAACACTGTCCCCTTATTCATTAATTAAAAGTTTGTAAAAGTTAATTCTTTCTGAATTTTTGATTTCTCGTTGTATAATTGGTAAAAATATATTTTATAAAATTGCTCGAAATTCCAAAGGTAATCTGCCGATAAAGAGCTAAATGGATGTGAGGAGTTCGGCATAAAATGTTTATTATTCTCATTGTAGTTGGTGTATTGATAACAATCGGTGTGCTAGCCTTTAGCATTATCGCATTGCGGTCTGAAACACAAGCCGAAATTGAAGATCGGCTTGATCGGTATACGTCAGATTACGGTCTGCTTATCGAAGAGCTAGAAGCCGCTGAAGAAGCCGAAAAGAAAGCCAAGCGCGAAGAATCAATGGTGACCAAAGCGCTGGATAAGGCCATTGAAAAACGTGGTTTCGCCCAAACTTGGCGTGAACAACTTGCCCGTGCTGATTTAAAGATTACACCGGGTGAATTCTTAGCCGCCCACTTCCTTATGGTTTTTGTGGGTTTTATGTTCGGCTTTGGTATTTTGATGAAGGGTAATGTTGTTGTTGGTATGGCCGTGGGGATCTTCGGTTTCTTTGTACCACGTATTTATGTTTCTATGCGTAAAGGTCGCCGGATTAGAGCTTTCGAACAACAATTACCTGACACACTTGGTCTATGGGTCAATGGTCTGCGGGCAGGTTATTCGGTTCAACAAGCAATGGAAGCTATTGCGCGTGAAGGTCCGGAACCAACAGCCACCGAATTTCGCCGCGTTGTACAAGAACTCCAGTTAGGGGTTGCGCGTGATGTTTCACTCGGCCATTTACTCAATCGTATACCGAGTGAAGATCTTGACTTGATTATTACTGCGGTTGACATCCAATCTGAAGTTGGTGGTAACCTTGCTGAAATTCTAGATATTATCAGTGGTACGATTCGGGAGCGTATTAAGCTTAAGGGTGAAGTTAGCGTTTTGACTGCCCAAGGTCGTATGACTGGTTATGTAATCGGTGCCCTACCAATCTTCTTGGCCGGTGTATTGATGTTAATCGCCCCAGACTATATGGAGCGGATGTTCACGAATCAAACGTGTGGCTGGCCAATGCTGTTCTGTGGGGTATCCTTAATTGGAGCAGGGTTTGCCGCTATCAACAAGATTGTTACAATTGACATTTAAGCCATACCGCACTAAGAAATCCTAAGGAAGATACATTATGCTAATTGATATCTTACTCATTGCAGTTTTCATAGGACTTGGCGCATTCCTCATTGGAGGAACCATCTTAGTTGGGTTTCGTCAACGGGATGATGTTAATCCATTGCAACAGCGTTTAGCTGAATATGGTGATGCAACCGAATTACCGCAATCACTTGAAGAAATTGAAATGTCGCTCAGTCGGCAAGAACGTATTCTTATTCCTCTATTTGAGAATATTGCTAACTTTATGCTTCAGTTTACGCCTGAACAACAGGTGGAAACGGTTAAGCTAAAATTAGTTCAAGCCGGTAAAGATACATCACCTGCTACATTTTTCGCTCAACGGATGGTTCTCACGGTAGCCCTTGGTGCACTAGGCTTTATGTTTGGCTTTGTGATGAGTGGTTGGCCAATCCTACAGGCCATCGGGGTAGTCCTTATCTTGTCTGGCATTGGGTACTATTTGCCAATGAGCTCCATCAACAGTGCCATCAAGCGCCGTCAAAACAGTGTTGTACGGTCCTTGCCCGATGCACTCGATTTACTTGTTATTTGTGTTGAAGCTGGTTTAGGTTTTGATACAGCAATGGGTAAAGTTTACGAAAAATGGGATGATGAACTTGCGCTTGCTTTTGGACGTGTCCTTCAAGAAATTTCATTAGGTCGTCAACGTTCACAAGCCCTGCGTGATATGGCCAAACGGATTGATACTCCGGACTTAACCTCTTTTGCCGCGGCAATTATTCAAGCTGAACAACTTGGTGTGAGTATTGCCCGGGTATTACGGGTACAATCTGACCAAATGCGTGTGAAACGGCGTCAACGTGCGCAAGAAAAAGCCCAACAAGCACCTGTTAAAATGGTTTTCCCGCTTGTATTTTTGATCTTTCCAGCTATTTGGGTTGTACTAATGGGCCCATCAGTTCTGATGATGATGGAAATTGGGTTTATTTAAACTGTGCCGAAATAAGAATGCCGATGAGCAGAGAACAAATTCAATTGAAAGAAAATAATGCAAACTCGCCGCATTGGGCGAGTTTTGCGTTTATTAAAAAGACATGGACAACCACATTGGATTGGATCTATCCTCCGCAATGTGTGCACTGTGGGCGTGTCGATACGTTACTCTGCGACACCTGCATTTCAACCATTGAGACTCGCCAGGTCAACTACAGATCACCTTTGACACCTTACTCACATATTGTATTGGGACCGCATCAGGGGGCTTTGCAATCTGCCATTCATGCGCTTAAATATGAAAATGAGCCACGGGTTGGCCAAATATTAGGTAGTTGGTTAGCTGAAATTATTGCTGATGAAAATATGACATTTGATTGGGTAATTCCTGTCCCCTTACACACGACCCGGCTTCGTGAAAGGGGCTATAATCAAGCTAAACTTATTGCCGCTCAAATTGCCAATGAAAGTAGTGCTGAACTGAAAGATAACGTGCTTTTTCGCCAACGCCATACTACATCTCAGGTTGAACTTTCTGCTGAAGAACGTCGCCAAAATGTTGATGGCGCTTTTACCATTTCTGCCCAGCAGTCTGCCCAGCTAAAAGGAGAAAGAATTCTACTTGTAGACGATGTCTGCACAACAGGTTCAACATTAATGGCGTGTATCGAAGCACTGAATGCTAGTGGTGATGTCAACATTGCCGTAGCAACTGTCAGTTACGCTATTCATTAAGGATTTATTATTTTGGGGGTCTCGGCTCCCTAATGTAAGAGAGGAACAGTGGTATGCAGATCAAAGTACATGCTAAAGATATGGGTATTTCGCCACGATTGGATGAATATATCAACACAAAACTAGAACGCTTAGATCGCTACCTCAGCAATATCACCGAAGCTAATCTTGAACTTCAAAAAGAAGGCCGTTCCAGTCAGCCGATTGTACAACTGACTATTCGCAACGACCGGGGAACGGTATTTCGTGTTGAAGAAAGAAAGCAAGGTGATTTCTTTGCCGCTATTGATGCGGTTGCTGATCGTATGGCCCGTCAATTACGCAAATATAAAAGTAAACATCGCCGTCGGGGTAAAGGCCTTGATCAATGGTTAAATATTCCACCTGAAGAATTGTTGCCACCCGAAGAAGTTGACGAAGAAGATGGCTACAAAATCATTCGCCGTAAAGATATTACGCTAAACCCCATGTTTGAAGAAGAAGCAGTGGAACAACTAGAACTGCTCGGCCATGATTTCTTTGTCTATCAAGACGGTGACACTGGTAAGACACACATTTTGTATAAGCGTCGCGATGGTAACTACGGTGTACTCATTGCAAAACACTAGACCAATCTGTAAGTTTACAGTGAACAAAAATGGGGTCCAGCTCGCAAGCTGGGCCCCATTTTTATATGCAGAGATTCTAAACTATTCAGCAATGATGCGTACAAATTTACGCTTACCGAATTGGAGGACAGTTGGCAGTTCATTCAATTCGATCATCATACCAATATCGCTGATTTTTTCACCGTCACGACTAATCCCATTGCCTTGGATTTGTTTCTTAGCATCACCCTTGCTTCGACATAGACCTGTCTCAGTTAAGAGTTCCACCACCGATTGCGCTGAAGCAATGGCATGTTCTGGAATATCATCGGGAATATCACCCTGTTGCATGGCAGTTTGTGACCATTCTTGGCCTTCTTTGGCTTTTTCTTCACCGTGGAAAATAGTGGTAATTTCAAGCGCTAAATCGGCCTTAGCATCTTGAATAGGCAATTCACCACTCGCAATCTGGCTCATAATGGTATCGGTGTCGGCTTGGCTATAACCTAGTAGAAGTTTGTAGTAGAGTGGCATGGTGTTATCCGGTAACTTCATAACACTCGTGTACATTTGCCCTGCTTCTGAGAGTAAAGGAATATGATTACCCTTACTCTTACTCATCTTCTTAACACCATCTGTACCCGGTAGACTTTCGCCCATCGCAATAATAATCTGAGGCGGAATACCCATCTTTTGCATCAATTGACGTCCCGCCATCAAGTTGAAAAGTTGATCTTGACCACCAACTTGAACATCAACATTCATAGCTACTGCATCATAACCTTGCATCAATGGGTAGAAAAACTCATGCAAGTAAATGGGATCACCTTCATCAATACGATTGCTAAAGGTTTCACGGGCTAAGAACTGCTGAACGGTAAATTTCTGGGCAATTTTAATCACATCGAGAAAATTGAGCTCTTGCAACCATTCATGATTCGAGCGCACCGTGGTGAGTTCAGGATCAAGTATTTTGAAAGCTTGTTCCGTGTAGGTTTGAGCGTTATCTTGAACATGTTCAGCAGTGAGTAATTCACGTGCTGTATTATCATCAGGATCACCAATAAGTGAGGTAAAGGTTCCAATGAGGAAAATGACCTCATGCCCAAAATCCTGAAATTGACGCAATTTACGGATTGGAATGGTATGTCCCAAATGCAAATCTGACGTGCGTGGATCAAATCCTGCATAAACCCGCAATGGCCGATTTTCTTTTTCTGCGATTTGCAAGCGTTCATATAAAGCTTCACGCATGGTTTTACGAGTTTGTTCGTCGCCATAACCTGTATTACTCATGAGAACATCGACTTGTTGTTCGAGTGATACATTTTTTGATTGAGCCATACCTCATATCCCTTACATTTAATACATGAAAAATATCATCTGACTGAATTGCGTTGCAAATTATAGCATAGTGTTTGGCATGAGCAGTATTATTTTGTTGTGCCTGCCAAAATCTCCGTAGTATAATAATTGATGTCATCCAATTTTTTATAGAGAAATTTATCTGTTATGCAAACACATCAGCAACTAGCTCTTTTAATTATTTCTACAGTACCAGCCAAAGCACACCAATTAAAATCAATTCTGAGTGACACAACCTACAATATCTTTATCTCTATCTCAAACGAAGATGCGCTCAACATTTGTCAAACCAATGATGTGCGTCTTGCTATTGTTGATGCTGAATTTGCGCCCGATAATGCTTATTTGAAAACCTGCGAATTATTGATTAGCGCTAAATTACCCCGCGCTCCGCAAATTATGGTTTTATTAAAAGAAGGAAATGAAAACACGATCCGGTCAGCTTTGGCGCGCGGTGCCACTGATGTGATGGTTAAACCCATTATTCCAAGCTTATTTGTCCAACGCACCCATGCGCTTTTGCAGTCATTGCAAACAGCCGAGCTACAACAGGCCCTGCGTGAAAGCGAACAACGTTTACAAACAATCATCCAGAACGCCCCGATGATTTTATTCACGCTCGATGCGCAAGGCGTGATTACGTTTATTAGTGGTTATGGACTTGAACGGATTGGACGCACAGCCGAGGAATTTATTGGGCGCTCAATCTTAACGCTCAGCCGCGAACAAATTGCGAGTGATGCGCGTTATGTGTTGGAAACGGGCACATCGTATGCATCAACGATCCAACTTGACAAATTTTCCTTTGAAACATGGTATAACCCCATTGCTGATATGGCTGGAAATATTACGAGTATTAACGGGTTAGCCATTGATGTCACCGAGCGTGAACAAGCACGGGATACGCTTCAAGAAACATTGAATTTTTATCTTACATTCTTTGAAGATTTTCCCGTTCCGGTCTGGCGATCCGGGCAAAATGGCAATCTAAACTATTTGAATCAAAGTTGGCTGAATTTTACGGGGCAAACGCTTGAACATACTTTGGCTAACGGTTGGTTAGATGCTATCCACCCTGAAGACCGAACAAGCTTTCGGCAAAAATACATGGAAGCCTATCAAAATCGTGTGCCGTTTGAACTGGAATACCGGATGCGCCGCTATGATAGCTCTTATCGTGATATTGCGAATTTGGGAAAACCTTTCTATGGACTAGATGGGCAATTAGCTGGTTATATAGGCCTGATTTATGATGTGACTGAGCGTAAAGTGGTTGAGGCCCAAATGGTTCAACTCAACTTGGAGCGTGAACGCGTGACCATGTTACAAGAATTTATTAGTACAGTTTCCCATGATCTCAAAACGCCACTCTCTAGCATTATGCTCTATGCAAATCTACTGCGCCAAACCAACACTCCTGATCAACGTTTTGAATATACCCGGATTGTGGTTGAACAGTCCAAGATATTGCAAGATTTACTTGATAATATGCTTGAAATGTCACGTTTAGATGAAGAAATTACAACGCTCACATTTCAACGGGTTAATATCAGTAAAGTTTTAGCTGACACGGCCCAATTTTATAGCCTAGCGGCTCAATCGAACGGGTTAGCCTTTATCATAGATATTGACCCGATGTTGCCCCGAATTCTGGCCAATGAAAGTGAATTACGACGCAGTTTAACAAATTTGATGGATAATGCTATCAAATATACAAAGATTGGCTCAGTGGTTGTGCGCGGTTTTTATGACGATACTTATATTACTGTCGAAATTAGCGATACGGGGATTGGCATCTCATCGCAAGACTTGCCCCATATCTTTGACCGCTTCTATCGTGCGGATTCTTCACGAAGCATGACGGGTGGGACTGGTTTAGGACTAACCATCGTCAAAAAGATTATTGAAGCACATGGCGGCAAAATATCCGCGGAAAGCAATGTTGGCCAAGGCACAACCTTTCGCATTAAGCTTCCCACAGCTTTGAATCTAGTTGGTCAAGCGCTTTAAGAGTAATGCGGTCTATACTTACATCATTACCAAAACCGCGCCTAGAATAATAAATGGTCCGTATGGGATAGCACTGTTATAGGTGTCAAATTCACCGCGAATTTTCATCACAATTAAAAAGATAAGGGCACCCAAACCCCCAAACATAATTGCCCAGAAGAGGGCGACCCAAGTATCTTTCAGGCCCACAATCATCCCTACCATGATGGCCAGCATAACATCCCCAAATCCAAATGGCACGGTATTGGTTTTAATCAAGATGCCGAATAAGGTGCCACCCGCATACAAAAACAGGAATATAAGCAGAGCAAAGCCAGCTCCATAGATATGATCAAGGCGCGTGATATCCATCGGAAACAGCATGGAAAGAATAAACGCAATAACAATAGCTGGAATAATAATCGGAAAGATAATCAGGTGGTGTTCAATATCAATCACTGCAATCAATAAAAAGATTGAGAGATAAACCAACCATACAAATCCTTGGCTGATATCAATCCCCCAATAGCCCAAGGGAATCCATGCAAAAAGCAAAGCCGAGAACAATTCGGTAGCAGGATGCCGCCATGACAGCCGAGAACCAGCCGCGTTGATGTGATTACGGGTTAAATAGGCAAATACGCCTGACCAGGCAACTGAAGGGCGTGGTGACCCATCAGGATATTCGGGCCAACGTGGACGCCGATAATGTGGCATGGAGTCGGCTAACGCATTAATGACAATTCCCACTCCAAAACCAAGCAACGCAAGTACGACTGTTACAGCGATCATAAATTATTATCCATCTTAAGCTAATGACAATCAGAAGTTATGAGCTTTTATTGTAGCGAGGAGATGACGGTTTGTCATGGTGACCAACACTTTGTTGCAAATACTTAATTTTAGCGCAGGGGTTCATTCAAGAGAGATGGATCATCGATTGGCTCACCATCCACCTTAGTCGGTGGGGGATAAGCTTCATAAAATTCAATAGATTTATAGAGACCTGCCCAATGAGGGAGATGTTCTACGCTAACATAGTCAAGATTACCCGGTGTGCACATTTGATTAACGGGGGCATTAAGCGGAATTGACTGTTTCTCACTTTTTAGCGGAAGATTAGTTTCAGCATCAACTTGAAGCGTGCCTTCAACGACGATAATTTCGTCAGGGTAAATCATCTGATAAGTTATATAGTAGAAATCAGGTTGATTGAAGCTCGTTCCAAAACTAAAGCGTTGACTGGTCACATCGAACCAAAAACGCTCAGGTAACCCAAAAGTGGTTAGCACATCTCCAATAGTATATTCATTTACAAAGAAGCAGGTTTGAATGGGATTGCCCACGTCATCAAATAACACTTGTACATGCCCAATATTAAAATTGGGCTTATCTTCATTTGGAATACGTAACCGCATTGTGCCACCGCGAAAGCGCATGTCTGTGCCGCCACTTGCTTCGATATTAGCTTGCACATCACGCCACGGCATCGTGCCACCAACTGGAATGGCAAACCAACAGTCCTCCCCGCAATCCGCTGAAGTCAATTGAAGGGTATGATCTAAATCAGTGGCTCGCCAATTTCGTTGGGCCACTAAAAAAACAAGAATACTTGCACTAAGTACAAGTATTCCGAAGGTGAGTTTAAGCAATAGACGCATAAAAATCCTGCTAATGATTAGATACGGGTCGGCTTAGCGGCGCGTGTCGCTGAGACAACAACGACAATATTAGATACTAAACCAATCACCACAATTGCGGCTAAGTAAATTCCCCCAAGATAAATACCATTTTCAAGCTGAGCCCAAATTTGCCCTTGGGTTTCCAACTCGGTCAATTTGATACCCATATCACCAAAAAGAGTCATCAACATCAACGATGACCAACCATCTTGGCTATCCAGCGTTGTCGGAGTAATGGCTTGGGTTTGTTGCAAAATATGTTCATCCCCAAGCGAGATGCCAACAAATACCAAGGCCAGATGAATGCCGATGACCAAAAGCATCAAGACAAAAACCATCGCGCGTGAACGGATTGTCACAGACAATACCACACCAATGGCCGCACTAACAGCTACCGCAATAACAGGTTGCATCACAAAGGCAGTCATGAACGCAACCATCAACAGAATCGCCCCATCCAATGAAACTTCAGGGGTAATGCCGCTGATATATAAATCGAGCGCACGACCTTGAAATTCGGTCAAATCATTCAGCAATAAGCCCAAATAAACCATACGCCCTAACACAATCACAGCCAAAAGCCACCACATTTGATGAAAAACAGCAATCCAGCGTGCCCGCAAAGTGAGGGGAACGCCTGTCAGGGTGAGCTTCAAGGTATCCCATGTTCCGCGTTGCTGTTCTGTTGCGACGGCATTGGCCGTCATGGTCATGGCGATAATCACCGCAATCACTTGAGTAAAGACCAGCGGGGCATACAATAACTCCCGCACATCAATCTCATCGTTCACATAATAGCTTCCCCCGGCAACGAGGGCGACCACAATGACAAATAATAGAATTCGCAAAATACGCCGACGCATAGATATTTTCTGACTAAATCCAATAATACTACGCATAATTGGATGGTCAGGACGTGCCCATTGAGGAAACTGGCTAAACCATAACTTGGCAATCATAAATCTTAATCTCCTGCTGGTCTCACTTGAAAATTCAACACCCCCAAGCCAGCATCGACCATATTGAATACTATTTGGGGACCCACTATGATTATTTCATGAGCCTTTTCTAATGTACCATCACGGTTGCTATATGGCTTCCCTACTGTTGCCCTTCACTGCCCGTGTAAGTGTACCCTTCGACCACATTTTGCTCGCCTTCAACCGTATTCGTGATCGATTTGACGACTTGACCATTCACAATAAATTCAAGCGTAAAGCTAGCAACATCTTCGGCGGCATTACACTTGAAAGATTGTTGGACAAAAGCAAAATATGTTTCATTGACCACAGCCGAACCTGCCGAAAAGACAATTTCTTCGGAGGCATTACTGCTAACATTATCGCAATGTTCATTGCCCAGCGTGGCGACACGATAAACACCTGATTGTGATGGGTTCACGAAACTCACATAATCGCCATTGGGTAATTGTACTCCTAAGTCTAAATCATGATTGCTCAACCATGTTAGTCGAATAGTCATATCGTTTTTAACGCTAGAGGGGTCAGAAATACTCGGTCCTGTAATGTTATTGTCAAAATTGGTGATGGAGCGAATGGTATAATCAAGCGGTGGCGGCGTTGATTCGGCGGCAATAACGGCTTTACGGCCACCTTCGCTCAGCGCAAAATGAACCAAATTGATGAGATTTTCATTATCCAGCCACGGACTATCGGCCAAAACGTACCAATAAACAGGTGCGCTGGTGTAATAGTTTCGGCTTGCAATATTTTCAATACTCGGATCAACACAGCCCGCGCCGGTATCAAGGGCAAGTGCATTAAATGAATCTGGATTTGCTAGGAAATCGACCAATGCCACAAACCCAACAGCAGATTGGCGCGCTTCAATATTACGCGCCGGATCTGTACCCAGTAAAAATGTGTCGTCACGGAATCCGCCCACATCACTCAAATAACGCGTTGCAATAAAGTCTTCAATATCATCATTGAGATTAGGGACATAAGATGAAACGAGACGATCAGGATAATCCTCATTCACGTTATTCCAGCGTGTTTCGCCCCCGGCACCCCAAATCGCATAAATTTCGCGATCTGTTAAACATGTGGTGAAATCAATTCCCGGTGCCGCGATGAATACCGCACCGTCCAGCGCAACCATCATTTCCAGCACAGAACCACAGTCTTCAATTTGTTCTGGTGTAACTAATTGACTGGTTGCAAGCAAAGCAAATTCACCGTCACACAGTTGCTGGAATGTGGCTGTTTCATCTTTGGCATAATCAATTAAGGTGCCGTCCGGGTCAACATTTTGCCAAATACCGACGGTGGGCCGAGCCGCCAAATCATCATTTGCGCGAATTGGCACAAGCTCATCATCCGTTTGCAGGGCTTGCGTCGGCTGAAATCCGACACCCCCACTGATAACGACTATTAACAATAAAGCCATAATCTGTTTAGTTAGCTTGGTATCCATGCTCCCGATCTTTCCTATAAAATTTATCAGGGTTCTTCCTATTGATTATGAGCAAGTCTGCTCACTCGCGCAACTTTAATCCTCAGCGAATTTTTATCATTAGAATAAAAATTTACTTTGCTATGAACAGCGGAAGTGGTTAACCTCAATGACATGGCAATCTAATATTAAAACAACTTATTTGTAGTACATTTTAACGCATACCAAACCGTAGCATGTGCACAGTCGACCATCTTTGTTTATAATCAATACGCTGTAAACTCTCAAGAAATTGTATGGATTAATGGTCTATACTTGCGAAAATAGGCATTCCACTGCTAAGATTCGGTAACTTGACAATCAGATTATGACTAAAGAATTAAGAAGACCCCCAAATCAGGAGGAAAGACTTTGATCCCGTGGCTCTTAGTTGAAGATGAAATTGATATTCGCAATATTGTAAAAGTCATGTTCCAAGTTTGGGGACACAGCATTATTGAGTTTTCGAATGGCAATGACGCATTCAAGTTTTTGGATGAAGTGCAAGCGGGTACTTTTAGCGGCGATTTGCCCGCGTTTGCCTTGATGGATATTCGTATGCCCGGACCGAACGGGAATGAAACCGCTCGTAAAATTCGGCAAACCGAACCGATCAAGAATATTCCAATTATACTCATGACGGCTTTCCAACTCACCGAAAATGAACAACAAGACTACAAGACCAACTTTGGTGTGGATAAGATTATCTTTAAGCCGTTGCCCGATTTTGATGTGCTCCATCAAATCATTCATGAAACCATTGCCCAAAAAGAAAAAGAGTTGACTGAACCAAAATCGGCTCCCGCGCCAGCGCCATCTAATGAACAAAAACTAGATGAAACAGCGACTAAAGCCGTGAAACCTCAATCAGTTGATGAGCCCAAAAAAACGTCATCCTAAGCAAATAGGAAACTCATGAATAACTTACCTGACTCTCAATCCTCCGCCTATGCACCCAATGCTGATCAAGTACGGGGTGGTTTACGGATTATGGATGATTTTATGCGGGTGACAGAATCGTTCTTTGAACGTATTTACCGCAGTGTCAGCCACAATCGCAAGGTAATTATTGAACGCGAACGTGTACGCCAATGGCAGTCTCAATCCAAAGCCTATCAGAAACGTATTCGTGTTCAGAATCTTGAATTGGCTCAACTCACCGGAGTTCTTGCCGCGGTTGACCAAGGGGTTATTCTGCAAAACACGGCGGGGCATATTGTTTTAATGAATGCCATAGCCCGTGAATATTTAGGCTCGTTAACGGCTTTCTGGGATAGTGATCTCGGCAAACTTTTTCGCCAGCATGTGAATCCCCGTCGTAACCCGACTGTCGCCGGTTTAGTCGATCCACTCATTGAACCTCAACGCGTGGAATTAGGCGGGCGCACACTCGGCATCTCATTAGCGGCGGTATATTCAACCGACGGTGATGTTCTGGGAACAATTATGCTCCTCAGTGATGTCGCCAACGATGCCCTTGCCGATAAACTCAAAACTTCTTTTATCACGCAAATGTCCCATGAATTACTGACGCCTTTGACATCGATCAAAGGCATGAGTGATTTAATGCTGAGCCTGCCCGAAGGCCGTCCCCCCAATCGACGTTTTATGGAAACCATTAGTCGCAATGTAGCGATTATGGACCGTATGGTTGTTGAATTGTTGGATATTACGGAGATTAGTTCGGGTAGCTTTACTATTCGGCACGATAATTTGAATATGGCTGATCAAATTGACCATATTTTGCAAGGGTTTGCCCCGCAGGTGAAAAAAGCCAATGTGAATTTGACATTGCTGGTGGGCCGTAAATCAAACTTACAATTTGTCGGAGATGAGCGCCGAATTCAATGGGCTATTGGACATCTTGTCGACAATGCGATTAAATATACCGAAGAAGGTGGATTTATTCGCGTTGAATTGCGAACCCGCGACAATGAATTACTCATCAAAGTTCGGGATACCGGGGTCGGTATTTCAGATGAAGACTTACCCCACATTTTTGACCGTTTCTATCGCGGTCAGGCTTGGTCACCGGAGGGCAAATTAATTGACCCACGGGGCTTAGGCCAAGGTTTATTTGTTGCTAAATCCGTGACCGAGGCGCATCATGGCACGCTAAGTGTAGCCAGCAAACAAGGCCAAGGCACAACATTTACCCTCACCCTGCCATTAGCTTAACATAAGCGGCGGGTTCGAGAATTTATGGCAAATCAGCAGTCACCGAATGTGACCCAACGACCACAGCGGTGATTATTTCTTAAAAGTTGAAATTTGTAACACATTATGAGGAGAGTGCAACTTGCCTACTTGGATGGTTGTTGAAGATGAACCTGATATTTACGATGTCTTGCTCGCCATGTTTGAAATTTGGGGAATTGAAGGCGTTGCCTTTGTGGATGGTCCGGAAGCATTAAACTGGGTTGATTCCGTCGATGATGGCAAAGTCCGCGGCGATTTACCAGAATTGGCTATTCTTGATATTCGGTTGCCCGAATCAAGTGGTCCGGAAGTTGGCCGCCGTCTCCGTGAAAGCCCTATCTTGAAGAATATGACCATTATTCTCATCACGGCTTATCGGATGTCTCCTGAAGATGAAGAAAAAGCCATTGAGCTTGCCCAAGCCGATAAACTGATGTACAAGCCTTTACCGAGTATGCCAGAATTACGTAGTGTTCTAGACACCTTAATTAGTACCCGCAAAAATGGTGCTGTTGCCGAAAAAGCGAGTACACCTAAGGCGGCTAAGAATGCCAAGCCAACCAAGGATAAGTAGCCACAAACGATGGGTGTAATGACACACGCTTTACCAAAATCATCTTCGGTGAAGAATGAAACCATAACATCACATTTCCTGTTGCCTGCCATTCTAGGATTTGTGTGGCTCAGTTTTGGGATAAGCACATTTCTCAATAATCTTGCACTCTATGTGATTAATCATGATCTAGATGACCGGAGTGTATTTCCCACAACCATTGGGAGTTTAATGTGGTTGATAGCGGGTATTTGGATTAGTGGTTATGTTGGTGGATTTGTTTTGGGATTGTTGACTGGCCAAGAAAAACGCCGTTCAATGATAGCTAGTGCAGTTGTTGGATATGAATTCATGGTTCTGGCCCGCTTGACTTTCTTAAATGCCTTTCCACTCATCAAACAAGATGCTTTCGAAGATGTCTTTCAGAGCTTGACTTTGGATGGCGTGCCGGGGCATTTAAGCTTTTTCTTGCTCAGCGTGATTTTCGGAACATTACTCGTGTGGCTGGCTGTCTATACTGGCTATGAATTGAGTAGAGTATTTCCCCGGTTCAGCACTGTCCAGTTTGAGTTTGATGCACGCCTTGCCCTTAGCGCAACGATATTACCTGCGACATTATTACTCAGCCTGTGGAGTCTCTTAAACCTGATTCATTGGCAACGGGTTGAAGATCAAAATATTGGGGCGTTTACACCGTTCACTTTGGTTGATATTGAAGTTGTTCTCAATCCAGCATTGCATATGATTATGGCGGCTATCGTCGGTATATTAATCGGCTTAAGCCCCTATTCACGCGGGCTAAAACGCGTTTTGTTGAGTACCGGTGTCGGTGCACTCAGTTACGTGCTCCTCGTCATTGCGACCAAGGATATTTTTGTACTCTTTGCTTCGTTAGAATACGAAGACAATCTTAATTTTGGCTATCCTAACTTAATTTTATTTACATTACTGTGGCTTGGTCCTGTTTTCACAGCAGTCGTTTCAGCTTTTGCTTTCTACAATATTCGTCTGATTATTTTTGGCAATCCAGAACAACCAGCAAAGCGTAAAGAAGAACCGTTGATGGTTATTCAATCTGAAGAAATTCAATAGAGAAATTTC
>JBNLCD010000010.1:0-27208 GCA_050303635.1 Anaerolineae bacterium | reverse complement strand
TGTCATTGTCAATTTAGGAAACAAAATTTGGGGTCTTGCAGATTATACGAAGTGCCGTAATTCTTGTGCAAAGCCTTTATATATGTCTTCACGCCACAAGATAACAGGTATAGTTAGCGGCTATGATGAGACTCATCACTGGGTAGGAATCTCATCACCACAAGTCTACGAAGAACAAATCATCGAATCCGTAAATAATTAATATTGCTCGGACGGAAGCCTACGACTTGATAGAAATCACGGGCACTAACATTGCCTCGCGCAATATTGACGTAGAGGTGCGTGAGATTCAGACTTCGGCCATGCCGTAACGCGCCATCTAACAAAGCCACGCCAACTTGCTCGTTGGCAAATTCAGGATGAAAAGCCATATCATCAATCCACCCCTTAGCACCGGTTAATGTGCGCAATAGGGATAGCGCGACAAAACCCACAATTTCATGCGGATAAGTGGTGGTTTCGGCCACAAAAACCTGCAAAGAGGCGCTTTCTCTAAAACGTTGGCCAACAGCCCGCCAATCAACCAGTTCAGATTCTGAATCAGATAGATCAAGTTGCAGTAAATCAACAATGGCCTGCGCATCACTATTTTCAGCTAAACGAATGTGAAAAGTGGGTTGATCTTCACCCTGATTGGCTCGTCGATCAGCATTGACTTTTAGCCATCGACTCATGGCTTGACGATGGGTGCGGAAAGGCAAACGTGGTAATTTGTCTGGGGCAAAGAGAGCAACTTCACGGGCATCATCACCAGCTTGTAATTCGCCACCGATGGCGCGCGCCCGGAAAAAGATGATAATCCCGCTGGCGGGTGGTCCTTCTGGAAAAGAATAGACACCGAAAACTTCTAAGAGTTCTAATTCAAGGCCCGTTTCTTCGCGGCCTTCGCGGACCGCCGCTTCTTCAACACTTTCATCCGCTTCAATAAAGCCTGAAGGCAGAGCCCAACGTCCGGTATGAACTTTGCCGCCGCGCTGGATAAGCACAATCTTGTCTTCGACTTCGATGATGAGTCCCACACCGGGGACAGGATTCACGAAATGGATGTAGCCACAGGCTGAGCAAATTGGGCGTAAACGATCACCCACCATTTGCTCCGCTAAACCCTCGCCGCAAACTGGACAATAGGGTGGATTAGGTAAGCCTGACATAAATTCCCCCTGACATACTATACCGATAAATTATCAGTGTATTATGTCAGAAATGGAGATTTTAAGCCAGATTCTAGCGGTTTCCATTCGCCAGATTGAGCGCTTGGGGTGACTGTCTTAAGCGCCACATTGCGCTAATTCCAATGATTGGCCCAATCGCCAAAAATACAAAAGTCCATTGCCAACCCACCCAATTTTCAATGGTCGGGGTCAGACGGATACTGACCAACGTCAGCAGAAATCCTAAACTCGTTTGAAGGGTCAGCGCAGTTCCCATTAATTCCGGTACACAAAGTTCACTGACGCAGGCTGAAAACTGTGCCGAATCAGCCACAATCGTCAAACCCCAGATCAGTGCCAGCCCTGTCAAAAAGAAGGGATTCGCGCCATAAAACTGACCGATAATTAGTGCACAGGTTCCACTGATTATTAAGGCTCCAATAGTTAAGGTTGTACGTCCCCAACGATCCGCAAATTTACCAGCGATCAAGCTTCCCAAACCACCACTCGCGATAACAAAAAAAGTAACGAGGCTAGCCCACATTGAGCTATCAGTTACATCTGCCTTTTCAAAACTCGCCGCAAGAAAAACCGAGATCCATGTCCACATGGCATATAGTTCCCACATATGCCCCAGATAACCTAAGTTAGCGAGGACAATGCTCCGCTCGCGCAGAATCCCGCCAATTTGCCCCCACTTAAACGGAACAGAGGCCGTACGATATGGTCCTTCTTGCACACCGAAGGCCACAATCAGGGCACCGACAAAAGCTGATAGACCCGCCAAATACATCACACTTTGCCAATTACCACTAATACCACCGAGCGCTTTCAAAGCATGGGGTGACGCCGAGCCAATGACCAATGCGCCAACCAACAACCCAATTCCTAGTCCACGGTCTGCTTTTGTCCATGTGGCCATGAGTTTCATGCCAACTGGATAAACACCCGCTAAAAAGATGCCCGTGGCGAAACGCAAACCAATTGAAACCATAAATCCTGTTGCGAAGAGTGGAATGGTGATAGTGGCTAGACCACATAAGATTGAGGAGATTGTAAAAAATCGAGTTGGGGGAATCCGGTCCGCCAAATTAAAAACGGCAGAACCTAAAGCGCCAACCACAAATCCAATTTGCACGGCCATCGTTAGCCATGCTTGACCACTTGCGCTTAAATCCCATAAATCAGTTAAATCGTTCATAATGGCTGAAGCAGAAAACCAAACAGCCATTACCAACAACTCAGCCAGTGAAATTGCACCCAGCATACGCCATTTTTGAGCAGGGATTGTTTCAATCATAGGTGTGCCTCGCGAACAACTGCCACTTTTGCATTAGAGGTTCAACAGGCGTGTGATCTTACAGATTTAGAGCAGGTTTATTCAACCAGACTTAATAGAGCGGTTTGTGTAGCTTCTTCAGCCGAAGAACCTTGCAAAACATCGGTTAAGGCGGTTTGTAGAGCTAAGGCCGCAACACCACGCCGACTTTCATCTGAAATAAAGACCGCATTTCCCGCAATATACCGCAATACATCAAAATTGCTATCATCGCCTAATAAACGCAGGGCATTCTCTTGACTCGGTAGCATATCAACACTGTTGGCAATTCGTGCCATTGTATCGGAATCCATCGCCAGATTAATGAAACGGCGGGATTCTTGCTGACGCGCAGGGTCTGCTGTGGTCATGACCCACATCCAGCCATCCAGCATAGCAATCGGGTTACCGTCTAAGGTGGGAATGGGTGCTAAGGCCAGATCTGTAAAGCGCGAGGTGCGTCGCTGCAGATAAAATGATGCTTCCATCATGGCTACATTATTGGACGAGTCATTGATAAACGTCCAATAATCACGAGTTTCTGTATAATTGAGGGGGCAATTAGCTGAATTATCCTGACAATCGGTAATCAGATCTTTGGCGACGGCTTCTTCATAAAATTGCATGAGTTCCAAAACCACTGTTTCGGTTAGCGCCGGATTACCTGCATCATCTGCAAAAACACCACCCGCCGCCACATATTGAAGAAGAAGCATATTATTGATGATTTGATCTCCGGTATTGTTCGCGGGAAACAAAAGCTCAATATCGGCATCGAGCACATCTTGGGTCGTGGCCAGCGGACTTTGTACAACTTCCGGGGCATATATCATGTGCTGAACATCAATCAAATACGGCAAACCATATAACCGCCCATTAAAGGTGCCGAACGCGAGTTGGCTATCCGGCAAATCTAGCAAAGCAATGGGCCATTTATCATCAAGTGGAACCACCAAATTCAATTGGATGGCCCGGCTGACATCTTCACGCCGCATCAGTACCAAATCAGGCATCGCGTCGGGGGCCACGTCTTGGGTTAATTGCAGTTGTTTGACAAAATCATAACTAGGATTGGTGCTACTGCTATAAACTTTTGGCCGAAAATCGATACTGATATTTGAGTCTTCTTCAAAGCTCTCAAATTCATTGTTAATGACTTGGCGACTATCCAATGGATAGAGTGCATCGGGCAACCAGACCCGCACCATAATTTCCTCATCATCAGGGGACTGCGCTTGAATGGGAAACGCCATGATGACAAGAACAATAGTCAGGATAAATATGGTCAAAGTCCGCAATATTTTCTTTAGCATTGTTGCCTCACTTGTTCAGCAATATCGGCCCTATTATAGCTGAGTTTGATATAAAGCGTGATTACGCATTGGCAAAACTGTCATTAATCATAAGGACGTTGGGCATAGAGATGAAAAATACCATCATTAACGCGCACCATATCCACATTCCGCCAGTCATCAGCATAAACAAACGCAATCCAGCCCTCCGCCATTTCACCGGATTGTACCGTTTGTTGACCGAAGGGTGTCTCCAAATAAATTAATGTGGGTGGATTATAGTCTTGGCCACCTTCATCAATCAGACTAATTTGCGGTTGGGATGTTGAGCAGGTGTCACTGCCTGATTTTGTACACGTTAAACTCACCCACATTAAGGCATAGCCTTGTCCGTCTGGTAACGCCTTATTCTCTTCACTCATTTGTAAAACTTGACGATCCGCCGCCACATTTAATCTTGATAACTGCAATTGATAGTCATCAAAAATCAACACCGTATCCGCTGGAACTGGCTTTTCCTCACTGCCGTATCCATTGTTTTGATCATAGAGGGCTTCTTGATCGGAGACGAAATAATAGCTAATGCCAAATATAATAGCCCAGCCAATACAGACGATGGCAATAACACTGACAAAACACCCACCACACCCCCACAACCAGCAATTTCCGAAACCACGTCGGGACTCGGAGTAAGGAATATTAGGATGATCAAATTTTGGTTCAGTCTGATGCAAGGCTAATTGTCCTAGTTCTGAATTCCATGCTAAGGTTAATCATAAGCAAAGATAACGTACTTATTATCAGTGTACAATATATCTAGCGCGAGAAATTTAACCAATTGGGAGCAAAGTAAGAGAAGCAATGTCAATCGAAATTCAACTTCAGCAGTTACGTGATTCTGATCCTAAAATTCGCCTGCGGGCCATTTATCAACTAGGGATTATTGGTGATTCAGAAGCACTCACCCCCTTACAACATCTTGCTGAAAATGACTTATCTGTTGAAATTCGTCCGGCGGCTAAAGCGGCGGTCCAGCATATCCAGCAAACGAGTCAACTCAATCGACAAGAAGATGCCGAAGCAGACTTGATATGGACCCAAAGCTTTATCCAATATTTGCAAACGGCTACGATGACCTTGAGTGTCCAGGATATTCAGGATTTGGCCGAAGTTGCCCAAGGTGCATCCCGCCAAATTTTGCAGGAATATGTGCCAGAGCCAACTAGCTCACCGTCCCCTGTCCCAACCCAACAATCCCAAGTTACCCAGACGGGTAAAGGTACAAGTCAGCAAGTGGTTGGTACCTACCAAATGCTGTGGGATTGTGAAGTCTGTGGCACTAAAAAACTATTGGGGGTAACCCATCGTTTTTGCCCCAATTGTGGCGCGGCCCAAAATCCAGCCAGCCGTTATTTCCCTGAACCGGGCGAAGAAATTGCGCTCGAAAATCATGTTTATGTCGGCAAAGATGTCATTTGCTCCGCATGTGAAGGTCTCAATAGTGCATCCGCCACGTTCTGTGGAAATTGTGGGGCCGATATGACGGATGGGACTCAAGCCCAAACCCGTGAAGATCAAGTTGAAGGCATGGGCGAAGGTTTTGGCGAAAATAAGCGCGATTTGGTCAAAGAACAATTTCAAGAAGATATGATTAAGGCGGGTGTCTTACCCAAACCCAACGCGGGCTTTTTAGGTTCCATGTCACGGCGAACCAAATATATTATTGGGGGAGTCGTCACGTTGATTGTCGCTGTGTGTGGCGCATTTGGCTTTGCCACGTTCTACCAACAATCAGAGACAGTCACGGTTTCAGCACATCATTGGGAACGCAAAGTTGAAATTGAGCAATTTAGCGCGCTTGATAAACATAGTGATTGCGACCAAATGCCCAATGATGCCTACAGCATTGATCGCTCAACCGAAACCCGTACCCGCCAGGTGCCGGATGGGCAAGAATGTCATCAAGAATGCACAAATAAACGCGTCGATAAAGGTGATGGTTCGTTTGATACGGTGCGTGACTGCAAGAATGTCTGCGAAACCAAATATAAAGACGAGCGCTACACTGTCCAAGTCTGTGATTACACTGTTAATCGTTGGACTGTGATTGATACCGTATCGTTAGATGGCAATGGTATTGCCGCTGAATGGCCCTCTTATAGCCTAGCCGCCGCGAGTTCAAGTGATGGCCTTGGTGAACAGCAAGCAGGTAAAACCACAGAAGTTTATGTTCTCGAAATTAAACGGGCGAATGGTGATAAGGTCGAATGTGAGTTTGATAACGAAGCGACATGGCAGAAATATGCCGATGGGGAAAGTTTCGATCTCGACTTTAATTTGTTGGGTCAGCCAGATTGCGGTGACTTAGAATAATCGTCTAGTAAAAAGATAAAGCGGAGTTTCTCAGGACTGAAAAGCTCCGCTTTTTTGATTGCCTTATATTGCTAAAACTTATTCTTCATCCAATTGCGGACCCACCCATCCAATGAGATGAATTTGGCCTTGGGCAGTTCGCGTCAAATTTACCACGCTGAGTCCATTAAGACTCGCCACATATAAATCTTGGCGCGCATCCGTAGTGGCTGTTGAAGACCGAATCCCCATAAAGCCTAAATAGCGCGCATCTGGTGAATAAACTGGGTCACAGGCGAGTAATGTGCTGGAAGGTGTGCCCGTCAACTGATAGTTGCTATTCAGCACAATCAGCCCATAGGCACATTGGCCGTTAGTGCCGCCAATCGCTAAGAAATCGCCGTCCGGTGCCCAATCCATACTGACGCCATAACGTGGGAAAGTATAATCCGTCAATTCGTCAACAATGCCACCTAAGCGACCAGCAATAATCAATGAAGTTGTGTCTTCAGCCCGCTGATAAATGACTTGTTCAACATCATTTCGCCAAGAAGGTGCGGTATAAAGTGCGCCATCTTGCGGCGTAACCAGCCACGAAGACCCTGCTTCGACATCATAGAGCCAGAGTTCGCTGGTACTGGCAAATGGATCGAGACTACCCGATGTTACTGAAATATGTTTTTCATCAACCCACTCAGGGGGACCACTCACCCATGTGTCGTTGACTTTAGTGACTTGGCGTGTGTTAACATCCAATAAGTGCAGATAGCCACCGGTAGGCGCAGTCGCTGTCGGGCTATCACAAGTACCTGCTTCATTGGGAACCCACGTCGGACAATCTGTCCGATCTGACACAAAAGCAATCTTGGAACCATCCGGTGACCAACTCGCCCAAAAATCATAAGTCGGTGAGGCGGTCATATTAATCAGTTCGGACCCATCAACGGTCATCACAAAAATATCGGTGGCATATTCGTTTGGGAGCACCATTAAGAAGCGTGTTCCATCCGGCGACCATTCAGGCTTATGACCCGCAATGCCGCGCGGTTGCAAAGTGTTCATAGCAAAGAAACGGACTTTTACCCCCAATTTGAAATTGGCCAGATATAAACCTGTTTCGCTGGGATCAACACCCGGTCCTTCACGCAGAAAATAAAGCAGATATTCACCCGTTGGTGCCCAATAGATATTATCACCTACGCTGGTTGGGATATCTAAGACACGCACCTGTTGAGCGGTTTCTGGACGGGACATATAAATCGTTTGAAAACCTGTATCCGATTGCGGTGTCCGAATATCCGTATTGGCTCCACGGTCATTAATATTCCGGAATGAAATCCATGATTGACTGAGTCCATTCGCCAATACATCATCAACTTCAATGCTTACCAATTGGTCATAGGCTAAACTGATTTCTGGTAAGGGAGTCGATGTTGGCAATGGGGTTAAACTTGCTGTGGCGGTGGGTGGAATTGCCGTCGGTCCGTCAGTCGGACGGATAGTAGCGGATGGAGTCATGGGTGGCAAGGTCGCACTCGCAGTTGGACTCGGTTGTGGCGTAAATGTTGGTGGAATTGGGGTTAAGGTTGGAATATCATCTAATGTCAATGTACAGGCCACCGATGACATCGTCAAAATTATTAACCCAAGTAGAATTCGTCGCACAAACATCCCTCAATCATCTTGCTAGCAATTTAACAAGTTAACAGCATACCATAGGCGTAAATCTTGTGCGATAGCGGTCATGAAATCTCGTATAGTTTGTAAAAAGCGTGGGTTAATAGGCGGAAAAACGTGGATTACTCTGACAAGTTTTTTATGCCAAATTATAGGAAGACCTGTTATGATATGCCTCAAATTCACCCATCAGGTTTAATTTAAGGAGAGCGGTATTGCGACAACAGACTTGGTTATTAGGTATAGTTGGTTTGCTGACAGCATTTTTAATGAGTAGTTGTGCGGCATTTGAAGATCCTAGTAAACGTGCGACGGCCAATGCCGAAGATACCGCTGTGGCCGCAACTTTGAGCGTGGTTGAATTTCAAAATGAAACGATGGTCGCTTTGCGCGCAACCGCAGATACGGGTGTCGCCCTCAGCCAACAATTGACCCAAAGCGCTAATAACCCGGCAAGCACACCTGTCAACAATACGAATTCCACTACGGGAAGCAGTGTTTTTGGTACAGCGGCTCCGGCCGTTGACGGTGGTAATCCAATCGGCACGGTCCCCACCCCGACCTTTACCCTTCCTGCAATTACGCCAACAGTAGATACAGGTGCCGGCACCGTAGAGACAGTGTATTCGCGCGCAACCATTGCCAGCAGTCTCGATGATGCTTACTGTGCTTTGAATAATGTGGACACGTTCGATTTAACAAATATGGAGACGGTCTACTTTGTTGTTTACGTGCAAAACTTACAGCCCGGTGTCAGCTTTAGCTTGCGCATCGAGAATTTAGCCGGCGGGTTGGCCGCTGTTGATCAGAATTTCTGGACCAGTGATGGTGAATATGATAGTACTTGCGTTTATTACGGCATTGATTCACAAACCATGGGTGGTGAATTTTTGGCGGGTTCATTTAATGCGATTTTGCAAGCAGATGGCCAGAACGTGATAAATGCTGAATTCTATATTATGGGCAATGCAACCGATAATATGGTTGAGTAGACGTCTATGAAATTATTTCGTTTTGACGCTGAAGTGGGTAGATCAATGACCCACTTCGACAGCACCAATATTGACATGACACACCTCTTTTCCGGAAATGCACATGTAATCTGCGCTTATATTGCACCTGAAGGAGGCATCGGCTATCACCAAGCCGCGGCTAATCAACTCTTTTGTGTAGTGAAAGGGTCGGGTTGGGTTCGTAGCGAATCAGCAGACCGCCGACCTATTACCGAAGGCCAAGCCGCTTATTGGGAAGCCTCTGAATGGCATCAATCCGGCTCTGAAACTGGTATGACCGTAGTGATTATTGAATCCGAAAGCGACCTCTCTGCAAGACTAATCCCTCTCTCCAATGAATAAATTTCTTACGTATTGATGTAATCCTCATATGATAGGATTATTCCAACGATTTCTTGGATAGGTATAGACACACCCATTTTTACTATGATATTCTTGAATTGAACTGATTAAACGGATTAATGTGAATAATCTGATGATTTCATCTGAACCCCCAACCCCACGTGCAATATCCTCGCATTCCAATGTCAATTTGGATTATGAGTTCTTAGAATATTTGGTGCAGAATAATATTCAGCCCGGTGAC
Organism: Anaerolineae bacterium; assembly: GCA_050303635.1. Classification (GTDB taxonomy): domain Bacteria; phylum Chloroflexota; class Anaerolineae; order Aggregatilineales; family J027; genus JAKEEQ01. The sequence continues at coordinate 17,819 of JBNLCD010000010.1, read as the reverse complement.
CGTATTCCGGCACTAGGGGAACTGAGCTCCGAATTGGCTTTGAGCGTTAGTAAATTGCGCGAACAATTAGAAGTTGCCCGTAGTTTAGGGCTTGTCACCGTTCGACCCCGCACAGGTATTCATCGCCAAGAATTTGACTTTATGCAGATTGTCCGCCTCAGCCTGTTTTTTGCTGTAGCGAATGATGTGAACCAGTTCGATGCATATAGCAAATTGCGCATCCATCTGGAAACAGCCTTTTGGCATGAAGCCGTTGCGGAATTATCCGACGATGACAAACTTCATCTACGTGCATTAGTCGGGCGAGCTTGGGAAAAACTACGGGGTAATCCCATTCGCATCCCGCACACCGAACATCGTCAATTTCACCTCACCATTTTTTCTCGCATCAATAATACATTCGTCAAAGGTCTCCTCGAAGCATATTGGGAAGCTTATGAAGCAGTTCAATTGAACACTTATGCTGATTATGCTTACCTTAAAGAGGTTTGGACCTATCACGAACGTATTGCCGAAGCGATTATATCCGGTGATATTGAAGAGAGTCTCAAGGCGTACGATATTCATACGAAGCTGTTGCCTCGTTTGGTACGCGAAGCTGAACATTCGGAAAACGGGTAGTCTCGCATAAGTTTTGAAGCAGAGCTCGTGTGGCTCTAAAACCTTTATTTAGCTATCAGGAGAGTAATCAACTATCATGAGCGTAGCAGACGTTCAACGTGCCCCAGCTCAAGGCGAATATGAAGGCGATAAAATCGTAAATGATTTCTCCTTCATCATTGCCACTACCAACGGTACTGGGAGCCAAACCTCCAACAACACCTTGTTACGTGCTTTATTCCGTATGGGCATTGCCGTAACGGGTAAAAACCTTTTCCCCTCCAATATTTATGGGTTGCCGACTTGGTATTATGTACGTGTCAATAAGAATGGCTATCATGGTCACCGTGCCAAGGCCGAAGTATTGATTGCGTATAACCTCGCGACTTTTGCCCAAGATGTTGCAGATTTGCCAAGCGGTGGCGTGTGCATTTATCCACTTGAATGGAATGTTACCCCGGCCCGCGATGATATTTATTACTATACGATTCCGGTAAAGGATTTGACGAAGGAAGCTGATCCACCGTCATCCTTACGCGAATATATGTCTAATATGGTTTATTTAGGAGCCACCGCCTATCTTTTCAATATTGATATGGATGCCATTCGTGAAGCCTTGAACTTCCACTTCGGCGGCAAACAAAAAGCTGTGGATATGAACTTCAACTTGGTCAAGATGGCTTATGACTGGGCTGAAGAAAATCTCAGCAAGATGGATCCCTATTGGTGTGAAGTCATTGAAGAATCCCACATCAATGATGACATGATTATTGTAGATGGCAATACCGCCGCAGGTTTAGGTGCCGCTTTTGGTGGTGCTCAATTCATGGCTTGGTATCCGATTACACCCAGTAGTAGTGTGGCTGAATATACCGAAGCCTCACTCAAGAAATATCGCATGACCGACGATGGCAAAGCAACCTTTGCCGTTGTCCAAGCTGAAGACGAACTCGCCGCCATTGGTATGACCATTGGTGCCGGCTGGGCAGGTGGTCGGGCAATGACCGCAACCAGCGGCCCCGGTATTTCCCTCATGGGCGAATTCGCTGGCTTAGCTTATTTCGCTGAAATTCCCGTCGTCATTTGGGATGTTCAGCGTGTTGGCCCCAGTACTGGTTTGCCAACCCGCACTTCCCAAGGTGATATTTTCTCAACCTATTTCTTGGGCCATGGCGATACCCGTCACGCCATGCTTCTCCCCATGGACCCCACCGAATGTTTTGAATTTGGTTGGCGTGCCTTTGACTATGCCGAACGGTTGCAAACCCCGGTATTTGTCATGAGTGATCTCGATATTGGGATGAACTTGCACACCACCCGTAAATTCGATTACCCTAACCAACCAATGGATCGTGGTAAGGTTCTCACCGAACAAGATCTCGAAGAACTTGAAGAAAAATGGGGTCGTTATAAGGATGTTGATGGCGATGGTATTGCCTATCGTACCATTCCAGGCAACCGTCACCCGAATTCAGCTTATTTCGCCCGTGGTACAGGCCATAACGAATATGCTGTTTACAGTGAACGTCCGGACGATTGGGAAGCCAATATGGGTCGCATTCATCTCAAGATGGAAACCGCCCGCGAAGTATTGCCCCAACCAGTCACCGCAATTGAAGATGATGCGAAGTTTGCCATCTTGACCTATGGTTCCAATGATCACGCTGTTCAAGAAACCCGTGATTTGTTGTGGAATAACCACCAAATCAAGACCGACTATCAACGCGTGCGCGCTTTGCCTGCCGCGCAAGCTGTTCTCGACTATATTGCTGATCATGAAGTCATTTATGTTGTCGAAAATAATGCCGATGGTCAAGTTGCCGACATTCTTCGTCTAGAGTTGCCCCAATACGCTACCCGTATTCGCAAGGTTACCCGCCAAAATGGGATGCCGCTTGACGCTGAATGGATTTACAACACGATTATGGAAATGGAAGGTGAGTAATGGGTCGCGGAAAAACTAACGAACTCGGCTTAAGTAAAAACGATTATAAAGCGCAACCTTCGACGCTGTGCAACGGTTGTGGACATAACGCTATTGCTAGCCAAATCATCACAGTTGCCTACAACAGCAATTTGGATCAAAAGAAATTGATCCGTATGAGCGGTATTGGCTGTTCATCGAAGTCTCCCGCTTATTTCTTGGGTCAATCCCACGGGTTTAACTCATTGCATGGTCGGATGCCTTCCGTCACCACGGGAGCCGTCTTGATGAATCATGAATTGAAGGCCATTGGTGTGTCTGGTGATGGTGATACCGGGAATATCGGGATGGGTCAATTCAAGCACGTGGTTCGTCGGAATGTCCCGATGGTTTATATCGTCGAAAACAATGGTGTCTATGGTTTGACCAAAGGGCAATTCTCAGCAACGGCTGATGCAGGTCAAAGAACCAAATATGCGGGCTTGAATGAATTCCCGGCCATTGACTTATGTTTAGAAGCATTGACGGCGAACGCTACTTTTGTCGCCCGTTCCTTCTCCGGTGATGCGAAGCAAGTCCAAAGTCTTTTGACTGCCGCTTTACACCACAACGGGACTGCCATTGTTGATATCATTAGCCCCTGTGTCGCCTTCAACAATGCTGAAGGTTCCACTAAGAGCTACGACTATGGTAAGGAACACCGTGAAATCGTCAATGAAGTGGGCTTGATTATGCCCCAAGAAAATATTGACGTGGAATATGGCGACGGCGATGTCCAAGACGTGCAATTGCACGATGGTAGCTGGATTCGCTTGAAGAAATTGGACGAAAATCACGACCCCACAAACCGGGCCAGCGCCTTCCATCTTTTGGAAGAGGCACGCCAAAATAACTACTTCGTGACAGGTTTGATCTATATCGATCCAGATCGTCCGGCGTTGACCGATGTTTCTAACTTGACGGAAACGCCGATTGCCTACTTGGATAACGACGTATTGCGTCCGAGCGAAGATGTGTTCGAAAAAGCGCTCGCTGACTTCGTTTTCTAATTCACGTCAATAATTTGTGAAATCAATTCAATAGCAGGTGAGATATAATATCTTGCCTGCTATTTTTATATTTGTCGTTAAAAGCGAACATCTTCACTTTTAGCGATTTCTACAACAAGTCACTCGGTTGGATATCGACCACTACATTCACTTCGCGATTGCCTTCAATATGATCATTCGATGCCGTTAAGAATCTGACGACATCTGCACTGCGGATCAAAATCTGCCAGCGGAAATATTGTTCACGTCGTCCAAAGAAACATGGCGTCGGCCCAATAATTTCCGTCGAGGTAAACTGCTTCTTGTTGACGAAATCTTGCAAAATCTTGGTGATTTCGCGCGCCCGAATTTCAACTTGGTCGGGATAGCGACTGGTCAATAAAACGCGGGCAAGTTGCTGATACGGGGGATAACGATAGTCACGCCGATATTGAATTTCCTGATCATAAAAATCGAAATAATCATGACGCGAAGCGGTTTCAATCGCATAGTGTTCGGGTTGATAGGTTTGGAAGATAACCCGACCCGGTTTCAGACCACGTCCTGCCCGTCCCGCCACTTGCGTCAATAACTGAAAGGTGCGCTCATTGGTACGATAATCAGGAAAACCAAGTGCCGTATCCGCTGAGATCACGCCCACCAAAGTCACGAGGGGAATATCGAGCCCTTTGGCAATCATCTGCGTCCCAATCAGAATATCCGCTTCGCGATTCATAAAGGCCTTCAAAATACGTTCGTGCGCACCTTTTTCACTGGCGGTGTCTTGATCCCAACGTAAGACACGGGTTTGAGGAAAATGTTCCTTCAGCATACGGTCAATAAGTTCGGTCCCGCTCCCAAAATAGCGGATACGGTCACTCCCACAATCAGGGCAGAGCATTGGATTTTGATCTTGATGGCCACAATGATGACAACGGAGTTGTTGTTGACTAGCATGATAAGTTAAGGCAGTGTCGCAGTTGGGACATTTGGCGATATAGCCACAATTCCGGCACATCACAAATGTTGAGGTGCCGCGCCGATTAAGGAACAAAATCGCTTGTTCGTCGGGCGACGCAATATTGTAGCGTAGATAATCTTGTAATTTTCGGCTAAAAATACTGCGGTTGCCCGTACGCAATTCATGCCGCATATCGACGACTTCAACAGGCGGCAATTCAGCGCCGAGAGCATCGGTTGTTTCGGTCGGCATATAACGCGCTTCGCGTAAGTTTAGGAGACGCGTTTGCTCCAAAATTTGAGCACGGTGGGCCATCACGCGGTTAGGCAAATCGAGTAAGACAAATTCATCTTGTTCAGCCCGAAACATGGTGGAAACATCGGGCGTCGCACTGCCTAAAATTACCGTGCCATTATTGCGGCGCATCATCTCAATGGCGACTTCCCGTGCATGATAATATGGTGCATTGATGGGTGGACTTTGTTTATAACTATCGTCATGTTCTTCATCGAGCACAATTAAACCCACATCCGGCATTGGTGTGAATAAAGCTGAGCGTGCGCCTAAAATAATTGGTAATTCTCCATCCCGTGCCTGTCGCCATGTATCATAACGCTCGCCAATGCTCAGCCCGCTATGGATTACCGACACTTGATCAGGAAAACGGGCCGCAAAGCGTGCCGACAATTGCGTGGTTAAGGCAATTTCTGGAACAAGAATAATGGCTTGGCGACCTTGGGCCAAAGTTTCGGCGACCGCTCGCATATAAATTTCCGTTTTCCCGGAGCCGGTAACCCCATGCAACAGGAAAACATGTGGGGTATCAGGGTCAGGGGTATCACCTTGCCAATTCACCCGAATAAGATGATTGCGAATGGGTTCCCAGACTTGTTGCTGACCGCGTGTTAAGGGTGGTGGCAGTGTGCGGTCAATATCTTGTTCAGAGAGCGGATCACGGAAAACCTCCGTATCACCCGCAATAATGAGCTCGTCTTCAGCAAGACGTCGAATTTGGGGGTAACCTGTGCCCGTGGCGTCCACTACTTGCTTAAGCGGGAAGTAGGCGTGTGGTTTTTGCGCCAGATAATTCAAGATGTCGAGATAAATTTGGCCACCCCGCAGTTCAATAATGAGCGCTTTGACTTCATCATGTTTAAGGGTGAGTTGCACAGATTGTGGTTCATACCACTGACGGATATAACCTGTTTTTTCAAGTGTATTCAAAATGCTAGTCGAGGCATCTAAAGTTTCACGTCGCACAGCCTTTTGCGTTGCTAAGAGTTCTTCTAGGGCTGGCTTCTGGGCAGATTTTTTATCAAAATCACCGGCCTCAAGTTCTTGTCGCAATACATCTCGATCAATGGCCAGTTCGACCCAATTACGTTGCGGCAAAAATTGGACAGCACCATCATCACGCAGGGTGCGAATCGGAGCTTCACCACAACCCGCCGCATCCATTGTATCTTTCAAACTCAGTCGTTGATTTTCAGCAGTTTGTAAGACTTCTAAAACAGCCGCGCGCCGTGACTCACGTCCTAGCTGGGTAGCTAAGACCGGAATGACTTGACGCGGAATCCCTAATTTAACTGAACGGACCGTTTTAGGGGTGGCCACCGGTGGTTTGAGAATGGCCTCGCGTTCAACAACTCCTTTTTTGATGAGCACATTGATGGATGATTGCCAATTCATCTTGGGTAAGGCACGATTGAGTTGATGGTTGCTCAACTCACCGCGATTACGCAGTAAACTGACGATTCGTTTTTGTGAAGGTGTTGTCGCAACATAATCTTCATCTACAAGGCTATACCGCGTTTGACTGCCCCCGACTAAGCCCGGTGGCAACATCAACCAGATACAAATGCCAATCGGCGTTAAAGTGGTTTCTGCTATCCACCAAGCAATTTCGAGTTGCAAAGCAGTTAGGACTGGCTCAGCGGCTAAACAACGCCGAATGGGTTTCGTCCGGGGAAATGGCGATTCTTGACTAAAACTAATAATCACTCCGGTCATTAATGCTGTGCCGAAACTGACTTCCACCATATGGCCGACGACCAATTGCCCGACTAAATAATCGGGAATGTGGTAATGAAAAGTTTGGTGAACCGGACGGTTAACGGCAATTTCAGCATACATTGATGGGAATTTACTCGATTTCTGCAAGGTGACTATACCGTAAGTATAACAGGCGAGGGGAGCACAAGTCACGCAAAAATCATGGCCGCTGATTGCCGCAAAGGAAAGTCAATCAGAAAGAGGCAGGGTGGATTTACATTAAATCCACCCCATAGATATCGTTATTCGACGCTAATGCTCATGTTGATCATTTCTGCATCAGCTACGCCAATATTATCGTGAATGAGCAGAGCAAACCCCGCTTCAGTAGAGAAGTCAGTGACCATTAACGACCCATCCGGAGCACCACCACGTGAAAAAATTTGAATACCACGACTTGCGTCTTGAACAGAGATCAAATCATCGTCGCCCAAACTGACCATCATATCTAAGACCTGACGATCTGCGGAGATGTCATCATATGAAATGGTTAACTCGCTGAGGGCGGCGGCATCTTTCATGACAAAAGCATGGACTGAGTTTGAGGCTGATTCACCCGTAAACGGTAAATCTTCAGCTTTCTGATAAACATAGGAGTATGCGCCACCTTGCGGCACATGATCAAACCATTCATTCCCCAATGTCCCCAACAGAACGGTATAGTCACCTGCTTCCGGTAATTGAATCAGAACCGACACATACGATGAGGTATCGACCAATTGATAGATATTATTGACTTGATTGATACGATTGCCGTTAGCATCAACAAGTATAGCCAGCGCTTGACTATAAGGCGCGAGATTATCAACCTTCATTTCAACATAAAACACATTTCCGGCTTCACCCGAAATCGGTAACGCTAGCATGCGATTTTCAGCCACTAAACTTGTCTCATGATAAATCCCCATTTCTTGATTTTCGGCGGTTTGAGCGATAGCCACGAGTTCACTGAAATTACGAGGATTAGGAACAGCGCTGAAATCAATGTCGAGCGAGTTCACCATTGCAAAAGCAGTGTCGCGCAACACATTTGAATAATGGTCAAACGAAAGCGCACTCATCAGAATTGGCACCTCGCCATTAATCACAAACAAAGAGAGTTTGGAATTGCTGATAAGTGTGAACTCGACTACTTCATAGCCACCAATTTGTTGCTCAACTTGTGAGGCAATGACAAATTGTTCACTGGCCTCTAGTGTCGTGGCTAAATTAGTGGTGAATTCACTAAAACTCGTCTCGTCCCCATAAAGATTCAGCAAAGTGTCTTGATCAATTGCCTCACCGAAAATTTGGTCTGTATGATAGGCAGATGTCAGCAAGACACTGCCGAAATTGAGATTGTCGCCATCTTGCAGGACGGCTCCAAAAGCGACGAGATGCTCATATTCATAAACCGTTAGTTGAGTTGGGTAATTCAGGCGAATAACCCCTTGATCCTCATAAATTAATGAAGTTGCAGTTTCAAACTCACCATCTAAATTCAGAGCATCATCCGCTAAAACTGCTTGCTGGGGTCGACTTATGACACCTAAAGCCACCAAACAGGTGATGAGTAAGATGAGGCGGATAAATTTATTCAGCATTCGGAAAATCTCCTTCGTGTAGTTTAATTTCATAGTCAATTGGGGCGATATCCAAATTGGGTTCCCAGATAGAATCTTGCCAATGATTCTCGGCACGATTATCGATCTGGATAAGATAGGCATTGGTTTCATTCAATTTCTCGATATGAGTTTGCGCAACACCATCTCGTTCAATGATTTGCGATGATCCAGTATACAGATCGAGTTGATACAAAGGTGCCTCTGGCGTATTCAAAAAACGTTTTTTAAATACCATCTGACGTCCGGGTGGGATTTGTAGTTGGAATTCCAAGTAGTCAAAAATCTCAGCATCAACGATAAAATAGTGTGGATAACCTGCCTCTAATGTGCCTGTTTGCGCATCATCATCCACGGTTAGCGTTTCTATCCTTTGCCAATAGACGGTATATTCACCACCAACGGGGTCCTGGGTTTGATTGTCGTTGCCCATCGGCATCATCAGCAAGGTGTAGATACCGTCTTCAGGTAATTGAATAAAGACCTCTGTTCGGGATTGCGTAAAATTGTGAGGCCAATATTGTGTCGTTTCACCTAACAAAGTTCCATCTTCGTTGAGTAAAAAGAACTGAATGATTTCCCAATCTTCAACCCAATTCATTTGTTGCAGATTAGTTGTCGCCATTGCCGTAAATACATTGTCAGCTTGCCCACTGAATTGATAGACTAAACCTCTTTGTTCAGCGTTAAACCGCACCGTCTGGGGTACATGTTCTATTAGATCAACCTGAACAGCCGTTTCAGCAAATTGTTGATAGTCGAGTGCGATAGGTTCAATATCAGCCTCAAATGCTAACGTAGGCAATATGGATACAATGATTTCATCCTCCAATTGCGAATAGATATTGGCAGTGAAGTCCAAAACTAATATTGGGCCAGTTGGCGTATCAATCACCCAAAGCATCGTTTTTTCAGTTGAATTGGCGTATTCAAATTGTATAACACGCCGATCTTCAATCATTTTTTCCTGACTGACAATATCGGCCGGATCAGCCTCAACAAACGTGTAGAAGTTTTCCATAAGATAATTTATATACTCATCAAAACTTTGTTCAGGCTGAGGATAGGGAATATCTGTATTCCGGGCACCACGAATATCCCCCGGTGCAATGATGCGGGCTTCCATATCAAAAACTTTAGAACTGATCACTACCCCATTTTCATTATCCTCAACAACCTTAAACATCTCCGGATAGCTAAAACTCAACACACCTTGCCCATTGCTCAGAATCGGTTTGTGGGTGGTATAGTGCAAACTTGGTTGAATAGGATTCTGAAACGGCGTTGGACTAGGTGTTGGCGTTTCTGTATGTTGAATCAGGGTCGTATACACGGGTTGATCGGCATAGAATGTCGCATAAGCAAAAACCCCACTGAGAATGATCATCAATAAAACAGCCACTTGCCAAGTTTGTTGCCGCCTGCGATTAAACAAACTTGCGTCTGTAGCCAAATTAGTCATTTGTGACGGGCGCACATGCGGTTGAATCTTACCATTGCTTAGCGGCAACGTGCGCATGTCTTCAGCATTGGTTTGCAGGCCGAATTCAATTAACTTAGCCGTCAATTCTTCGTCGTCCAAGGCATTATCCCAGATTTGGCTAATGGCCTCGAAATCACCTGCATCTAGAGCCATGCTGTACAAATATAGAATTTTTTCATGATGCTTATTCATGAGCAATGACCTCCGTTAAGGCTAATTTGAGGCGTTTCAGCGCACGGTGTAAGCGCATCCGTGCCGCGCCAGCCGTGATATTGAGTTCTTGAGCGACCGTCTCGCTATTCATTTCGTTCAGAATAGCCAGTTGCACGATCTGGCGGTCGTCGGGTGCTAAAAAAGATAACCAATATTGCACGGTGTCTTGGGTTTCAAAATCGACGCTCGGATTAACTTGGCCAACTTGGGCTAAACTATCGAATAATTCTTCATCACTCAGCGGCGAGTGAACTGCGTGCAATAAATCGCGGACGAATGGCTCGCGCGCCTGTTGTTTGTTGAATTCCGCTTGTTTGCGCTTAATCATGTTCGCGCCGAGGGCAATCAGCCACGCTGGTGACTGATGATTGTGTGACCAACGATCCGCGTGTTTCACGGCCTCAACCGTTACATCACTCAACAACTCATGCAAACTATAGTGTTCAGCTAGCGCGGCGCGGCGCAGATAAAGCTGAAAAGTTTGGGTCAGTGTATCGTAATGTGTGGCAATACACTTTTGAATAAAATCTGTCATATATAGAACTCCCATCCAAAGCGCTCACCCATATATCAATTTACTGAACGGTTTTGTCACATGAGTTTTCAAATTGGCCGCAAACTCAATCTCCTGATAGTGTGCTTGAAATGATTCACTTAAAGCAAGCGGTTTGGACACGATTTGAGGTTGGGTATTATCCGGATATTCGCTACGAGAGGTGGCCTTTAGCAGTCGATATCATGTATCCGATTTTCATGGATACATAATAAAGAGGGTGTGAGAGGTGACTTTTTGTCACCTCTTCTTATTTCTCCAAATTAGTCATCTAAATCAGGTTGGTAAGCAAAATGAATATGTCCTAGTTCATCGGGCGCATCGGGCATCGGTTTCTGCCAATAGACCGGACGAATAAAATTCAGTTTTTCCCGTCCCAAATTCAAGGCATATTCCCATTCTTGTCGCACATATTTAGATTTAGCCGCTGACTCTGACCAGAAAAGTTGGAAAACATCGGCCCGATCAATCATTTTCAATAATTCGGCATTCCAATCTTGACCACTGCGCAAGGTGGTTACATCCCGCAAATAATCGAGTCCCAATGCTTTAAAAGCGCGTTCAACACGTTCTACGATTTGCGTATCGGAATGGCTATAACTGGCAAAAATCGCCTGATAGATTTTCTGGCTAGTATGGGTCGATGTCGACGCTTCAACACTGTCTCCGACAAAAATGGATAGGGGAATATCACCAACAATCACACCTTCAACTGTAAATGTGATGCGTCCATTGCTGGCTTGATTGAGGGGGGCATCAACCGCCCGAACTTCAAAATCAAGACGATGCCAATCTTTGTAGAAGCCAATAATGGCCACCGGCGGATTAAATTGAAAACCGGGTAAATAGGGTGTAACCGCAATCGTAGCCCCTTCAGCGACGATTTGACTAGCTGTTCCGGAACCTTGCCGAAAGCTGGCCATTTTTTCGCCTAATTTATCCGCCGCATCTTTGAGAATCTGAGTTTCAACAAATTTGCGATAAATATAGGTATGTAAGGGTTGCCAGGCCTTTGGTTTAATTTCTTTAGGGTAATAGGCTGAAAAGTGAACGGTCATATCTTTCTGAGAACTATCACCCAGTGCCTCGCGATAGGATTCAACGGCATCCCAATCAATATCGCGATTGCTATCAAACACACCGGTTCCGAATGCATCATCTTCGTCTGAGGCGGGTTCCGGTTCGGCAGGTTCGACAATTTCCTCAACCAGCTCTTCCTCCATCTCTGGCTCGGCTTCTGCCGGACTTTCATCTAACATCGAATCGATAATAGGTTGAGGCTTAGCGGCTGGTTCAGGTGCATCCGCGACATCAGGAACTGGCGCTGGTGGCGGCGCAGGTTGAGGTTTTGGTGCCATGCCGGCTGGCGGACCCGCTGTTTCGTCTTGCTTTGCATCGGCAACTGCAGATTTTGGCGGAAGGGGTTTGCTATCTTCTGGGGCGACCACAGGTGTTTCCTGACGCTTTCGATCTTCACTACTCGAACCTAATGTGTCATGTTGCTGAAGAGGTGGATAAGCATTGCCCGAAGCTCGCCGTGATGGACTTTTTTCCTTTTTAGTTTGAGCGGGCGGCATGCTCATAGGTGCTTCATAAGAACGCGCGGTGGATGGTGTGATTACACCGAGTACGCGAATAAAATAGACACCCTCCCCAACAAGTATGGCGGAGATCAATAAAAGTCGCAAAACCCAGCTAGAACTAATCACAAATCCGAGAACAATAATAAGCAGTCCTACAATAAGACCGATGATAATTTCATTACGATATGTTTTCCACATCGCTCAACCACTCCCCATTAAAATAATCATGAATGATGATTGTAATTATGACGATAAGCTGAAATCAGGGCAAATAGAATTTATAGGTGAAGCCCCAGTGGTGTCAAAACATAGAGGATAGATAGAGCAGGAATTGGCAGATATTAGAATCAAAACGAGAGAAGCGCACATACTTCTCTCGTCTAAGGTCAAGCTTCAGAATGGCTCGCTAAATCTTGCGAACTTCTTGTGCTTGGGGTCCTTTTTGTCCTTGAACAATTGTGAATTCGACGCGATCACCTTCGTCCAAGCTCCGGTATCCACTACCTTGAATGGCTGAATAGTGGACAAATACGTCATTTTCTTGTCCATCAACCTTTACAAAACCGAACCCCTTGGTGGCATTGAACCATTTCACAACGCCAGTAAATGTTTCAGACATCTTTTGGAACTCATCTTTCTTGGCTAGCGAGCCAAATTTGTTAACATACGGTATCAATCCTAACATATTTAAGACATCATGACAATAGCCCCAGAATATCCTGCTCATAGGGTTGTGCCTAATCTATTGCATTCTAAAAGTCATATTCTTGATGGAAAATTTCCAGATGATAAGTTTTTTGAATTGTTTGCATCAAAGCCTTAACTTGCTGTATTTTATATAAAATAAATAGTTTTTTGACACTATAACTTATAAATAAAAAGGTTACCCCAAAATGATTATTGAACCGCTTCAAACTGATAACGTCTCCGCTAATTATGATGCAGAAACAAGAATTGCAACCGTAACCTATCGTGGCGCATTAACACCTGCCATAACTGCTCAAGCTTATGCTTGGATATTCGCCAGTGCCCAAAAAATTGGTGTTGAAAATATCATAGGTGGTATTTTTGATTTCCGCGAAGTGACTACTTTTGAGCTAGCTAACATCCGAACGGTGAAGCGTGAACATAATATTCACGGTGCCGAAATCGACTTTAGCACAGTCCCCACTGCGTTATGGGTCAAAACAATGTATCAAGAACAAATGGTGCGGGTTTCTCAGCGTGTTACGGATCAATCTGGGCGATTGCGTATTGTTTATGATGAAGATGAGGCGCTGACATTTATCAAGACATGGCACCAAAATAACCCGAAATAATAAATACAAGTTTCAGATCAAGATTTTGTCAATAAATAAATAAAAACAAGCGGCACGCTGAACACATTGTGCCGCTTGTTTTTATTCGTCACAGAGCGCAGGGTTTAGGATAGAAATTTAACCATTCCCACGACCAATAATAGTAAGCTCCACATGCCATCTGCAATTGGCTCAGTTTCAATGAATTCGTCTAACCGATGCGCATTTCCACCGTAACTAATCCCAACAACGGTCGCGGGGATATTACGAGACAGCAGATAATTGGCATCCGTGCTACCTTGTTCCAAGGATGGTTTTAGACCAATTTGTTGATAGGCTTTAATAGCCATGCGGATGAGAGGATGATCTGCTGATAAGTTACCCGGAGGACGGTCACCAATAATTTCAACTGTTAGGGGGACAGCATCGCTTTGATACTTATCAATCAGCGCTTGGACAGTCCTTTGGAGTTGCTCTAATGTTTCAAGGTTACTGGAGCGCATATCAAGTAAACATTCAGCCTCGGTCGCAATTGAATTAATAGAATGACCGCCGCGCATTTCCCCAATATTATACGTAGTGCGCGGTTGGAGCGGAACTTCAATATCCGTGATATCAGCACATAATTTGGTCAAGGTGTGGACCGCACTGGGTTTACCGAAATGAAGCCAACTATGCCCACCTTCGGCGGTTGCTTTTATCTTCAATCGCCGGACCGCGATACCCGTGTTATAAACAGCCCCCAGCGCCATTCCTTCTAGAATGATGGCTCCCTGAATACGTTCATGTGGCAATCCATCAACAACTGTACGGATACCATCTAGGTCGCCTAACCCTTCTTCACGTGAATTTGCGATAAATCCCAATGAAATATTCTTGGATGTCTTCAAATGTTCGGTGAGCACTTCAGCCAATAACAATACAGCGCCAACCCCTAAGCTGTTGTCACCTATACCCGGCGCATAAACACGATTACCGCGCCGTTCAAGACTTAGATCGGTATCAGCGGGGAAGACCGTATCTAAATGGGCACTAACTAAAATAATCGGATTGGTATTGTCTTGGGGGGGATTAAGCCAACCGATGACATTATGAATATTATCGCGCTCGACATTGGTTAAACCGATTTTTTGGAAGGCGTGTTCAACCCATTCTGCACGTTCTTGTTCAGCAAATGTGGGGGCAGGAATTTGCTGAACGCTAATGGTTCGATCTAAAACAGCTTCAAGTGTTAAGTCTTTTCGAATATGTTGCCAAGATTGACTAACTTGTTCAATAATCTCTGAAACGTTAACTGCAACAGTCATACATAGGTCCTTTGATGTGACAAATGGGGTGAATCAACTAGGGATTTTGAGTCAAATTTAAGGGAATACTAAAATTCCTTACCACCTTTGCAATCCCTTCGTTATAATAATCAAATACATTTGCTTATTTTAAGGTCTCAACCTATTATTCTAAAAGGTTTTTTGTTAAATCAAGAAAGGGGGAAGCGCCTGCTTTTAATAATATACTTGAGCAGGCGTGGTCTTTTTGGATAAAATTCGATTATTGCTGATTGAAGGCACTTACGCCCACAAACAAACTTCGTTTGCGCTTGCCTTACGCCGACATTATGAAGTCATGACAGCTAGTACCGGAAAGCAAGCAACACGTCTTGCTGAAATGATTCGTCCGGATGTCATTATTTTAAATGCCGCTTCGATGCGTACCTCTGGTGAGCGTATTTGTACGGCCTTAAATGATCAGCTATCTGATGTGCCAATTATTTATATCCAAAAAGAACAACCCGATAAAACTTCTAATTGTGTGGCTGATATTACCCTAAAAATGCCATTTACGGTGCGTAAATTAATGAATCGCATTCAACGCTTTGTTGAATCAGAAGACACCGAAATTTTAATGGTTGGGCCATTTCAGCTTCAACTCAACAATTTATTGCTTATTACACCGACTGAGGAAAAGCGCCTGACGCCCAAAATGTGTACTCTGCTGGAGTTATTTTTCCGTCATCCTAATGAGGTTTTGCGACGAGACTATCTCATGCAGAAAGTTTGGGAGACTGATTATATGGGCGACACCCGCACGCTAGATGTGCATATTCGTTGGATACGTGAAGCGCTCGAAGAAAAACCCAGCAAACCGCGTTTTATTGTGACAGAGCGCGGCGTTGGCTATCGTTTTGTGATTAAAGCCAAACCACCCCGTAAACGCAAAAACTAGGTCAGTGTTGCGGCGGAATCCAGCGCAAATTTGGAAAAACTTGCTCGTAATCGTTGGGTTTAACTTTACACTTTAGCAAAGCCGTGTCCGTAATTAAACTATTTCCAACCGCAAAGAATTTCTCCCGCAAATTGTCTTCATATGTTAATTCAGTCAGTAATTGACACTCCCGATTCCAGCCCATACTCGCAATTGTAAATGGCACAATCCGATAGAGACTGAGCGCTAACTGGAAGAAACTGGCTTCCAGAAATTGGCGCGCTGGATTTTGGCTTAGGGGATAAGGTTTCGCCTCATCATCACCTTTAAGCACATCGGCAAACATCCCTGTCGGTACCATTAATGTCACACATTCAAACAAAGAACGCGTAATCAAAATATCTAACCCCAACTGCACACCGTCAATTTTCAGGGCGGCGTGTTGTGTGTATGTGGTGGTTGGTTCTGGATATTCAATCGCATCAGTAGGAGTGGTGGGTTCACCTGGAATAAAGCGGTCTACATAGGGGCCTTCAATAGCATCATATGCCCATAAAAAAGCAATAACTTGTTTCCATTGATTGGAGTTCAACAAATCAAAGCTAAGATTTAGTTCAAAATTTCCGCCATGCCAATAATCATTAGCATCAGCATGTTGCGCAAGTTGAATTGATGAACTCATTTAAAAATACTCTTTACCAAAAAATTTAAGAATAATCAGATTGGACGCACGCCTCACAACGGCCAAAAAATTCAAGTAGATGGCCACTTATCTTACAATTATAGGTCTTTTCCAAAAAATTGGTAAGTTCATCCAACGGGCATTGATCAAAATGAATAACTTTGCCACATTTCTGGCAAATAATATGATGGTGATGACCATCCATCATCATCACATAACGGGCGGTCGTGCCTTCTTGAAATGCGGGCCGAATCATGCCGAGACGAGTGAATAAATCGAGTGTTCGATAGACACTCATGCGCCCAATGGATGAATCAGCATCCGCCACTGCCTCGACTACTTCCGGTGCCGATAAATGGCCCGATGCTGTTAAGAGCACCTGTGTAATAATCCGGCGGGGTTTGGTGTATTTATAACCAGCGTCTTTTAATATCTCAATAAATTGCGCTTCAGTTGTCATTGTTTCTCAAATTAGGCTATTGGTCATTCCCTTAAGCATAACGAGGCAGGCTATCTAAAATCAAGCCTAACTCGAAAAAAACAACAGGTCGCTTACGAAAATTTCGGCGACCTGTGTTAATTGCTCTGATTTGGGCAAGCGCCCATAGGCTTTAACCTTGACGTTGTTTGTGCTTTGGATTTGAGGAGCAAATGACATATAAAACGCCTTTGCGTCGCACAAATTTGCAATTTGCGCACATTTTACGCACTGAGGAACGTACTTTCATCTTTGTGCCTCCAAAATTTAGTCAACAGCCAAAGATTATAGCAAAGGGTTTAGCCACTGTATATGCTGATTTTTGTTTTATGGCTGGTCCGTTTTTCATATGTATACAAAAGCGACAATCAAATCTTCGATGTGAAGTCCACGACGTAAGGTAGAATAGATGCACGCGAATAAATCAGCATTTTGTGAAAGTGATTTTAGATGAATACCCAAAAATTAAGAGATTTATGGCAATCAGAGCAAACTGCCATTAATGCATGGCTGACCATTCCCAGCGCATGGACCGCTGAAATTATGTCCCAAGTCGGGTTTGATCTCCTCACCATTGATATGCAACATGGTTTAGCCGATTATCAAACCACAGTGTCCATGCTTCAGGTCCTAAACAGCACGCGAACACCAACGATAGTCCGTGTGCCGTGGAACGAACCCGCCTTGATTATGCGGATGATGGATGCTGGAGCCGATGGAATTATTGCCCCAATGATTAATAATCCAGCGGAAGCTCAAGCTTTTGTGGGCGCTATGCGTTATCCACCGCTCGGTTATCGTAGTTATGGCCCGATTCGGAGTAATATGTTGCATGGCAGTACTTATTATCAACAAGCCAATGATAATATCTTTGCGATTGCCATGATTGAAACTCAAGAAGCGGTTGATAACTTAGAAGCCATTCTCGCAACTGAAGGCTTAGATGGGGTGTATATTGGTCCCGCTGATTTAAGCATTAGTTTGGGGTTGGAAGATTTAGCCAATTATCAAAATCCGAAGTTAATCGAGACGGTCAAGCACATCGTCGAAACCGCCCATCGCTTCGATAAATTTGTGGGTGTCCATACCATGAAAGTCCCGCATGATCCCAAACTTCTCACTGAGTTAGGAGCAAATTTCATTACCCCCGTCAACGATTCC
>JBNLCD010000009.1:0-27955 GCA_050303635.1 Anaerolineae bacterium | reverse complement strand
GTTGATCAATTTTATCCGCGATAGCTCCATATAAATTCAAAACTTGCTCATCGGTCGGATTCTCGAAGCGTGGTGGCGCAATCATCACACCGCTCGCTCCGGCTGAGAACGCGGTCTGACTAAGCTCAATACACGTTGTTAAATCTGCATGACTAGTCCCCACTACTACCGGAACTTGGCCATTCACGGTTTCCATCACGGTATTCATGACCAAGTCACGTTCATTAACACTGAGTTTGGCGGCTTCCCCTAATACACCCAAAATCGTGAGGCCATGCACCCCGCGTTCAAGCTGAAACTTGACCAAATGTTGCAAACTATCCACATCTACAGCATAGTCTGGTGTAAATGGCGTTGCCAGAATATTGAAAATACCATTAATTTCTTTTTGCATGTTGTATTCGCCTTTTGCTGTTTATTTTCAAAAAAAAATTTGTAAATTCTCGGAATAGCCCATTCAGGCTATTGAAGCTGTTTTTCATTTCATCATATTATTTTTACATGCCAGCAGGTAGGTAAATAAAGGCTTTTCACACTTTTTCACTTTTAACAGTGTTGAACCAAAATCTGAACCGTTATCTGACGGTTTCCTGACATCGAAGGTGAAATTGTTGTGCGAAAAATTTATTTCCCTATACTGTAAATTGACAAAGTCAAAGTGAAGTGTTTCTTTTTAGATAGCCTAGGAAGGTTGATTTTATGAACGCCATCATATCTTTGCGACGGATAACAACCGTTGTAATTGCCCTCTGCTTAATCGCAGTTTTAGTAAGTCTGCCCTATACGCCAAACACTAGTTTCGCCCAAGACGGTGAGCAACAAATTACGTACGGCGAAAATCTACCCGGCCAAATCGCCGCTGGTAGCACCGCTGTCTTCTTCTTCGAAGCCGAAGCCAATGATGTTGCTGAAGTCCAAATTTTAGCCTTTGGATTTGCCCCAGTCGTCCAAATTCAAGATACTGGTAAAACTCAGGTTCTTGCCGCCAATCAAAACACTGAAAACGCAACAACCGTTGAACTTACCTATACCACCGTCAATCCCGGTCGTCATTATATCGTGGTTGGTGGTGTAGATGCGAGCCAAGCAGGCCAATTTGGTATTAGCTTAGCCAAGGGTGAACGTGAATTGCCACCCGGTACCCCCATTGGACCAGGTCAAACATTACAAGGAACCGTTGATAATCCTGATGTACCGGTTGTCTATGATTTCGCGACCAGTCCTGACAGTGTTGTTACTGTCAGCGTCCGTTCCTTGACCGGTGGCTATAGCCCGATTGGTACTGTTCAAACCGAAAATGGTGAAGTTATCGCGAGCTTGGGCAATCCCCGCTTGTCTGGTTTCTCACTTTCATTTGCCCCCGGTGGTGAAAACTTGAAATTGGTTATCGATAAGGGTGTCTTTGATGGCTCCGCTAATTTCGAAGTTAGCTTAGGTGGGGCTAGTAGTACAGGTGCTGGTCCAGTTGCAACCGAACAATCCAATGACGGTGGTTCTTCAAGCTCTGGTGGTTCCGATTATGGTGATGGTTTGGCGTCTATGCCAACGAGCGGTTGTTATTTAAGCGTTGGCCAACGCACCAATATTCGCAGTGGTGGTTCAACAAGCCATCCGATCATCGCCGTATTAGGTGTAGATGGTTATCTTGCGATAACTGGTTATAATTCTGCCAACGGCACTTGGTACCAAGTTGCTATTCCGGATGGACGTACTGGCTGGATGGCTTCATCAGTTGTTGCCACTGGCGGTGACTGTAATAATTTAGCCGTAGCCAATTATGACCCGGCACCTGGTTGTGACACTGGTGGTGGCGCAACGCCGACCTATACGGCCACTGTTGAAGGTGCAACCGCCCCGCCGCCAACCGCGACAACCAGCGAACAAATTGCTCCGCCTGACAGTGATTACTCCACGGAAGTAAGCATCAAGGGTGGCAGCGCAACAGTCAGTGGTGCCATTTCCTATCCGAACGGTGATACCACTGACAAGATCTTCTATGATGTCAAAGATTTTGACTCAGTTACAACTTCCGGTGAAGTTCAACTCATCATGGTTTGCACCGGCACTGGGACCGAAAACGTCCGCGTGAACTTCAATAATGTTGGTAGCGTTGGGACGGTTACCTGCAACGGTTCCGCGACAACAACCAAGTTCCACACCAACGACAGCGATCAAGGTTTTGTCCGCATTGACTTAATCGGTGGCAGTGGCGCTTATGTTAACTGGTCATTGACCCTGACAGGTCTCGAATAAATCTCAATCTAAACTAGACGATTGAAATAATGGCCCGCTGGCGTGTATCGCGCTAGCGGGTTTTATTTTTGGAGTGATTTGGTTTGCGCAGAATCCTTGACTAGACCTACAATCAAATATGTATATTGTGATTATTTCAGCATGAAATATATGGGAAAGGGATGATCCGGTGACCAGAACTCATTGGCAAAAAATATGGGGCGATATTTGGACCCGTAAAGGTCGTACAATTTTAGTGACAGCCAGCATTTTCATCGGTGTTCTTGGTGTGATCACCCTCTTTAGTGTACGCGATCTGATTACCCAACAACTGGATAATGATGTTAAACCTGCCGAATTAGCGATGATTGATATTCAAGTCACCGCCAATGAGGGATTTGATAATGAAGATACGCTAAATAAACTTGCGCGTTTACCAAACACCCTCGCAGTTGAAGGTCAAATTGAAGTTCCCATTCGCTTTCGTAAAGCTGGTTCAAATGAATTCAAAGATGCCGAACTCCGCGCGTATTCAGATGATCTCGAAAATTTAACCATTGAACCGATGCGCATCTTAGAAGGTCGTTTTCCGCAAGCTGGCCAAAACGAACTTGTCATTGAGAAGCGCATGGCTGACAAGTTTGATTTAGCTGTCAACGATACCCTTATTTTTCAGGACGTAACGGAGAACACAGTTTCCGAAGATGTTCTTACCTATAAAGTCGTTGGTATTGTATTCCATGCTTATTCTTTCCGGGCACCCAGTAATTTTGGCGGATTCACATTGGGCCCTGAATCCGGAATTTATGTACAATTCGCCGATGCAGACGCTCTCCGCGGCTTAACTGAATTCAGTACGATTGTGGCGCGCTATAAGGACTATAGTGATGCCGAAGCAAATTTCCCTGAATTCCAGCGTATTATTGCAGATGAAACGAACTATGAGGTGGTGGTTCCACAACTAGAAGATCCCCAAAACAACCAACAAGTCCTCAATGCGGAAAATTTCAACAATGTACTGACCATGTTATCGTTTGTGGCTATGATTGTTTCAGGCGCATTGGTTATCAATGTTGTGAACGCCATTGTGGTCGAACAAAAGCGCCAAATCGGGAGCATGAAAGCCATTGGCGGAAGCAATGCCGATATTTTCAAAATATATATTGGGATTGCCATGAGTTATGGCCTCATTGGCACCCTTTTGGCCATTTTACCGTCGATTTGGCTCGGCTATAAAGCCGCGCAAGGCTTGGCACCTCAGCTTGATGTCTTACTGGTTGATTTTGGCTGGTCACCGCAAGCGGTGTTAATCGGCGTTATATTGGGTATTGTCGTACCGGGGATCAGTGCCTTAGTTCCAGTGTACAACGCAGTTCGCGTGAGTATTTTGGAAGCAATCACCGACTTGGGGATTACCAGCGGGGGTAGCATGAATCGTATCACGGCGATCATCAATAATTTGCCGCTACCACTCACCATGCGCCAAGCGCTGAATAATATTAATCGCAAAAAGGGTCGTTTGGCACTGACGGGGATTACCTTAACCCTCGCGATGGCTTCGTTTATGGGAGTCACAGCCGTTGGCGCTTCATTAACGAATATTATTGATGATATATTTTACCGGCTTCAATACCAGGCACTGGTTGTACCAGACAAATTTACGCGTCCGGCTGAAACAGGGGCTAGCATTGAAAGTACAGAGGGCGTTGCTATCGCCCATATCGGCGCGTTGGTGGCTGTCCAAATGCCCGATGACTATACAAACTTTTTCACCCAAGATAGTCAACTCGTTATTTTTGGGATTGATCCAACGCGCGAGGTCATCATTTTTGATCTAAAAGACGGTAAAAAACTGACCGAGGTCCCGAATCAAGAAGGAGCGATTATTTCAGCAACCATCGCTGATCAACTGGATCTAGGAGTGGGTGATGATCTCGTTTTTGAAGCTTACGGCACCGAATATCATGTGCCTGTTGTTGGTGTTGACAAGATTTCTTTTGATGCCATCTGGATGCAGTGGGAATTTCTGTCACAAACAGTTGGCTTTGTGAATCCGTTCACTCAGGAGCCAGTTGCTAACGGATATTATGTTGAACTCGAAAAAGATAATCCATCCATTGAAGATGTCAACCAGGCTATCGATAATATTACGGTGACATTAGCCCAAGAGGGTATTAATATACAACTCTCCCGTAATCAAGTTGAGCAACGGATTGAAACCAACCGCCTCATTAACCAAAATATCAGTATTTTGAATTTAGCCGCCGCTCTCATTGCCTTAGTCGGGGCGATTGGCTTGCTGACAAGCTTAGCGATGGCTGTATTTGAGCGGCAAAAAGAAATTGGTGTGATGCGGTCGATGGGTGGTTCGTCATCGATTATTATTAGTCAATTTCTCACCGAAGGGCTGTTGATTGGATTTATCGCGTGGGTTCTTGCCATCCCACTCAGCTATGGAATTGCCTTAGGCGTCAATGCTTCGTTGCGTTTAGACGCGTTTAAATTTACCTATCCAATTGATGTCATTGGAATTGGTCTCGCCGGCATGATGATTATTGCGGCAATTTCCAGCATTGGACCCGCACTCGGTGCCGCCCGCAAAACTGTTTCAGAAATTTTGCGCTACCAATAATTCAACTTTGCAACTTTGTCAGACAACCTGCGTATAGGTTGATGAAGTGCAGTCTTAACAATTCATGAAATATCAAAGCAGGTAGGATTTGCCCATTTTTTAGATATATTTTGTCTAATCAAATGCAAATCCAATCTTTCTGGTATAGGCTAAATTGGCCAAGTACGTCATGGATATTACCTGTTAAAATCTGAAATATCATTTTCAGCCAAGCTGAAGCCATTATCAATGTGGAGGAACACAAGTCGTTATGGGGCAATCACTCATTTCATTACAATCAGTCGAAAAAGTGTATAAAACACGCGCCGGGGAAATTCACGCATTACGTGGTGTTGATTTTGAAGTTGATGAAGGCGAATTTGTTGCCGTAGTTGGACCTTCAGGGAGTGGTAAGAGTACTCTGATCAACATGATTACCGGGATTGACCGCCCATCCACGGGTGAGGTCTATGTGGCCGATCAACGCTTAACCAAAATGAACGAAAATCAAGTTGCCAAATGGCGCGGTAAAAATGTTGGTGTGGTGTTCCAATTCTTCCAATTACTGCCCACATTGACCGTCATGGAAAATATTATGATGCCCATGAATTATGCCGGAACCTACAAGGGTCAACGTAAAGAGCGGGCTATGGAACTCATGGATATGGTTGATATTGGTGATTTAGCCAATAAATACCCCAGCCAAATCTCTGGTGGTCAACAACAACGCGCCGCTATTGCCCGTGCTTTGGCCAATAATCCTAAAGTTCTGGTTGGTGACGAACCGACGGGTAACCTCGACTTAGTTTCCGCTGGTTTAATCTTCGCGCTCTTTGAAGATTTAGTGGCCGATGGAACTACCATCGTGATGGTAACCCATGATAAAGAATTGGCGGGGCAAGTTCCACGGGTTGTAGAAGTACGCGATGGTCGTATTTTGAGCGAAACTGAAGTTGACCAACGTTTGGTGGAACGCGCTCAATAAAATCATATCATCTTAAATCGAACAATCTTAATGCAGGGAAGTAACTAGTTGCTTCCCTGTTATATTTAGAGGTACAATGTCCTTAAATTTAAACACATTATGCACAGTAACAAGTTACATAACTGTGCTAAGCTAGCTTTAAATAGCATCAAAATGATTATCGTTGCGTGCCAGCTATACACAATTTCCCAGCCAGTAATTAAGTGGGAGGCTCATAATGAATCTTAAAACAACGGACCAAGATGGGATAACCATTTTTACCATTAATGGGCGTATTGATACCCAAGGCGCGATGGCTTTAGAAAATGCGCTGTATGAAGCTTTACAATCTGGTAAGCATAAGATGGTTTTAGACGTAACGAATGTTCGTTATATCAATAGTTCTGCCTTACGTACTTTTGCCGATGTGCTTACCGAAAATCGCAATAATGACGGCGATCTATTCTTGGTAGGTCTACAAGACCGTATCAAGCGTGTTTTTCAAATCATTGGCTTTGACAAGTTCTTCGTCTTTTATGATGACTTGAATAAAGCCATTTCAGATTATGCGATGGTGGAAAGTTAGTCAGGGTTCACCGTCTGAGTGTTGACAGAAAAAAAGCAGACTGCTTTAGTAAGTCTGCTTTTTTGTTTATATACTAATCGGTCTCGGAATCTTCATCCTTGCGGGCACGTAAGAATAGATAGATTCGATAGATCCAATAAACCATCGGATTATAGATACGATCCCATGCACCTACCGTGCGAAGCACATCGCCGCCCCAACCGCGTTTGGTTCGATAAAGTGTCCACATACCGTCATTGCGTTCCTTGAACTGTTCTTCAAGGATTTCTTTGTCATAATCCGGGATGCCATATAAATCATAATGCTGTGCACCACGGTCACGAGCCCACTGGATAGCATGCCACTGGACCGCAAAAGGAGCCATGCGCTTGCTTTCTTCACGACTACTGGCACCATAAACATACCAGGCCCATTTGCCAACCACGAATATGAAAGACCCCGCCAAATCTTTGCGTTCACCGGTTTCTTCATCGGTCCAAGAACCGATAAAAAGTGCCCCCCTGGGCGGTTTATTTTCAGGGGCAATAATTTCATCGTAAACTTTTTCATAGTATTCTGGCACATGCACACCAAAATCTTGCCGCGATGAGGTCCGGTCTAACAGGGCATTAAATTGGTCAACATCTGCCCGTGACCCTTCGCGCACTTGAATATCAAATTTTTCACTTTTGCGAATATTGCGCCGTGTCATCTGATTCATACCCTGAAGGATAAAATCAGGTGGAATAATTTTCCCTTCAGCATCGCGCCGATGAATGTCAAGCATAATTGTGCGGGGAGGTTGAACGGTTTGCGGGCTGACATGACATCGAAGTTTCTTCAGAAATTCTGTATCCACATCATAACCGGGTTCCAATTTCATAAAGACCGCACCTTTACGCTTAGCGGCCTTGTCCATTTTGGTCAGCAAATCCCGTACAACGCCTTTATCAGCCCAATCAACCACCGGGCCAAACGGCACATAAGCTAGTTTTCCAAGACCATACGGTAATTCTCGGTATAAAATCTGGGCTCCAGCTATAATATTTTTATCGGTATCCGTTAATGCAACACGTTGGGCTTGCCAGCCAAAATCGCTCTTTACATTTCCCCAAGCTGAAGTTTGAAGAAAATGTCCACGTTCATGGTTGGCTACAAATTCATCCCATTGCTCAACAGGTGGATTAATCTGGGTCAAAAACATGACATCCTTTAAATTTTGATTAACATCCTATTTGAATTGTTTATCGAACTTGTATTCTAAAATAGACAAGGCTAGAATAGCCTAAAAGAGGAAATTTTGATATAGATTTATTGATGGGTCTGTGAAATTAGTTTTGTTTTTAGTTTATTCTTTTTAACCTCTTATCTACGCGAATTTCCTAATTCACACTCATCATATATAATCAAGATTTAACTATATCCTATAAGGAAATTACATAATATGAATGGTTACTTAATTGTAGATGTTGATGACTTACTTGATGGTTTAGAGGACCGCAATCTTGCTCTTGATTTACATGATGTCGCCTTATCATTGCGAAATGGAGCTACTTTAGCCGCGGGTTTAACAGAAGCTGATGATTTAACAGCGGTTGCCTTTGCCGATTGGAATCGCAACCGTACAATTCTTGGTTCGCCACAAGCCAATGCCCAACAAGTTTTTGTAACTGCTGGTTATGAAATCTTAAATGTCCCTGAGCGCGCCTTCGCGACAGATGCCATTATGGTGCATCATTTCTCGGATGATCTTGAAAATCCAGTCGATGAACTTATTCTTGTCACCACCCAAAAAGATATCGCTAATCTCGCTAAGCGCGTCAATTTAAGCGAATTTGGTCGGGTTCGTGTGTGGTCCGACGAACCACCTGATTTAGAGCGGGTTATTTATCAACCTCTCGAAACGATCTTAGGCATTCCAACTAAAACGGTGGCACTTTATATCGATTTCGAAAATATTACCATTGGTCTCAATGATCAGGGCTATATTATTAATCTTGATAATCTGCTTGATGCCATGATTAAACAAGCCCGTGCACATGGCCAAGTGATGTTAATGGCCGCTTATGCCCCATGGGGACAACGCGGTAGTTTACCACCCCTGGTAGATGCCCAAGGCCGTGAAATTTCAGATGATGCGCCAAGCCGTCTAGCCTTGGCCAATATTGATCCGGTGTTCAACTTGCCGGGTAAAAATAGCGCTGATATGCGCATTGCTAAAGACGTTTTAGCTGATAGTAGTTCGGGTAATGCCGCTGATGTTTTTATTGTAGCCAGTGGTGACCGTGATTTTAACGATGTCTTCGGGGCGCTTCGGGCGCGCGGTAAGCAAGTTGTGGTCTGGGGTATTCATGGCAGTACCAGCCGTATGCTGGAAAACAACCCTGCTCTCTTGCTTGAATATATTGATGATTTTGCCCGTTTCCAACGCCACACTGAGCTCAAGGCGATTTATCAAACTGGCCGTGACGAAGTTGAACCACAGGTTTTCCGTCCCTCTCAATGGTCCAGCGTTATCTTGCAAGCCGATATTTTGCAAGGTGGCCGCATGGATGTTACTTTACGGGTAGATGATCTAATTGACTATTTAGTTGATAATCACACAGTGACCAGTATTCCTCGTGCTGAAGAATTACTGTCCCAGGCCGAAAATCTGGGCCTTCTGGCTATCCACCACAATGATATGGTGGTGATTAATGATGATCACCCAATTACGGTGAATACACGCGTCATTCGTGATCGCATTGTGTATCGCGTGGCGAATACCCTATCAGTCCGCAACTGGGATTATGTAAATTACGGTTTCTTGCTTAAAGGAATTAGCATGGATAACCGTTTGCTCCCACCCCAACTCAATATCGATGACAATTGGCGTTCAGAATGGATTGATGCGCTCGTTCGTGAGGGATTACTCCATCGCGAATTAGTCGCTCATCGGCACAACCCGGAAGATCTGGTTCCGGTGATTCATTTGCCGTCACTCAACTCACCATCGGCTTCAGCCGCATTTGTGACACCGATGGAACAACCTGAACCTATCTCCAATCAAATGATTGAAGAAATGATGTGTCGGGTGATTGTCAGTGTGGAACAATTTACCAGTTTCCGTGGCTTTGAATGGTGTCCATTAGGTAGCTTGCACCGTCGTTTGCGGCCATTTGACCCCGGTATGGGTTTCCAACAATCTGTCGAAGTTCTGTTGGAAGAAGGATCTATTCGGATCGAGGAATATCAAAACCCGCAAAGTGATTTTACCACCAAGGGTATTTCCTTAGTTCTGGATGCGGCGCGCGTTGTCCGGTTGTTAACCCAACGCGATGAATTTGTGAAAGAACTCTTAAACCTCTATCATGAAGGTTCACCGATTACCGAAGAAGCCATTCAGCGCGTCACAGGCGTCGAACCGCCGTGGTTAGATGTCTGGATGTCAATCATGCGTCTTGAAAATGTGATCAACCCGGTACCGGGCCATGAAGACTTGTATAGCTTGTTCCGTACCCATCACACCGTCAACATGGTTGCTGAAAAATTCGGATTTGAGCCTGAACAATAAATAATCTCGTGAAAAAACAAAAGACCCTCAGCTTGAGGGTCTTTTTTATTGAGAATTCTACAAGTTTAGTTCGGAATAGCTAATTCAATACAACTGGTATTCAGATATTCCAAAATGTCGAAACCTAACGGCACATTATTATCCATCGCAAACAAGCGTCCGTTGACAATCCCATATGTACCGTCCGGTTTATAGCCAATCACATAACACCCCGCATAGGTCTCAAACCGATTGTCTTCCGTTTCCGCCACAAGCACAACTGGCATTAAACCATTTAGATATGATTTGCCCGCTGACGCCCCCGCCATATCATAATTGCCTGTATAAAGGCTGACAAAACGGGTATTGGCATAACCAGCCACAAAATCATCATAAGCTGGTCGATAATCCTCCGGTGGACCGCCATTTGGTAAGGGTCCTTCTAAGGGTTGAAGCCATTGATAATAGGCATTCTCATAGTTCTTGCTATTGACGCTCGACCAGTAGATTTGCAACATTTCATCTTGCGGTATATTGGCCATGGTTGTGAGATTAACCGTGTTGAGATTGTCCGTACAATAACGATTCAGCAATTCATTAATTGTCGAAGTTGCTGGACGTTGCCCATGATCAATGACAACGGCAAAATCACTGGAACTAATCTTCCAAGTGGTCCCCGGAGTAGTTCGTTCTACCCGAAAACACCCGGCATAGGTGCTAAAACTATAAGCACGTTCCACCGAATAATCTGTTTCCTGCGCGACCAAAACGGCTTGAACACGTCCCGAAATCGGGGTGGTATCCATATCAAACACACCAAAATAGGGCGTCACATAATTGGTCCGCCAAAACCCTTCTTGAAACTCCTCTGGCGTTTGGGTAGGTATCATCTGCAAGCTATAGGCGGTCGTGAAATCACGCCGATTGATTGCATCATAGTAAGTCTGCAACATAGCTTGCGGTGTCGAAAAACTATCATTTTGCGCTTGCACTCCTCCAAATGGCATTAAAAGCGCAATAAGCATCACGATTCCCACGAATTTCGTTTTTAACATAAAATCTCCCTACTTACATCACGATAACTAAATTAAGCCTAACATAGCCGCATAGTCAGTTACCTGACGCCTACACAATATCCGCCCGACGATTTACACATATCAAGCAAAAACGGGATACTATTTGGCATCCCGTCCTAAATATTTATCTGAATTGCTTGATTATTGGTGTTTAACCAAAATCAATTGAAGATGATGCGCCCACATTGACAGAGCGATAACGACCACCAACATAAGCATTCCGACCCACGATACTTTCTTCAAGTAAGGCTTCTTTAATCGTCGCCCCTTCATTCACAATCGATTCGCGAATGATACTGCTTTCAATTTCGCAATTACGCCCTACTGTCACATTCGGTCCGATGATCGCATTGCTGATCTTGGCAGAAGGATCAATGGAAACAGGCGGAATGATGATTGAACCATTGCCCATCATTTCCTGACTATTATCAAGACCCCCGCGCCCGAGCAGATAACGATTAGCAATTAACACCGCTTCAGGGTTACCGCAGTCCAACCATTCGGGTACAGTTTCAATGCCAAAGGTCATGCCGCCATCAACCAAGTATTGCAAGGCGTCGGCAATATAAAATTCACCTTTGGTCATTGTTTCGGATTCAATTTGCCAACGTAAAGCATCCACCAATTTTGTGCCACTATTGATATAGTACAAGCCAATAATGGCTAAATCTGTAGGGGGTTCATCAGCCTTTTCTACAAAGTTGATGACATGTTCTTGTTCATTCAACATCACAACGCCATATTTACGCGGATCATCAACTTGCTTCACATAAATAACGGCATCGCTGGTGGGATTCTGAATCCGATCAAATTCAGTTTCAAAGATATGGTCCCCAAAGACAATAAACACAGGTTCATCATTGAGATGTTCTTTGGTGAGATAGATTGCGTGCGATTGCCCTAACATTTCTTCTTGCACTACATATTTGGCAGGCGCAGGCAGGTCATATTCCTTTTCAATGAAATCAGCAATTTGATCACCTAAATAACCAACGACAAAAATATATTCGCTAATATCTAACACGCTCAATTTATCGAGGATGTGAGCCAAGACAGGTTTACCCGCAACATTAATGAGCGGCTTCGGCTTGGTATAGGTATGGGGACGTAGGCGTGTACCGTAACCGGCTAAGGGAATAATCACTTTCATGAACTAAGAGCTCCTTCGATAAGCAACAGTTGGGGTTTATAAGCTTGGGGCATGTTGATGCCAGTTAGTTGATTGTTCATAAGCATAGGCCGCTTGCAGAATGGTTTCTTCTTGCATAAATGCACCTAAAAGCTGAAGACCAATCGGCAGATGATTATCATCAAATCCGCAGGGGACTGATAATCCACAAATTCCAGCCAGACTCGCCGGCAAGGTGAAAATATCATTCAAGTACATTTGTAAAGGATCTGCAGATTGCTCGCCAATAGCAAAGGCGGTACTGGGTGCAGTCGGTGTAGCAATGACATCCACTGTTTCGAATGCTTTTTCGAAATCTTGTTTAATCAGCGTACGTACTTTTTGAGCTTTACCATAATACGCATCATAATAGCCAGTAGATAGGGCATAGGTGCCGAGCATAATACGACGTTTAACCTCATCCCCAAAACCATCACCACGCGTGCTTTTATAGGTGTCCCATAGTTCGCTTTTGTTTTGACGTAAACCATACCGCACGCCATCATAGCGCGCCAAATTCGCCGAAGCTTCCGACGGTGCAATAAGATAATATGTTGCTAATGCATATTCGGTATGGGGTAAACTAATTGGATGAATTTCTGCACCAAGCGATTCTAATTGAGCAATAGCGGCTTGGACTGCCGCTTTAACTTCGGGTTGAATTCCGTCCACAAAATATTCTTGGGGAACACCAATTTTGAGACCTTTAACATCTTTATTGAGCGCGTGTTGATAATCGGGTACATCGGCATTCCAGCTTGTACTATCCCGTTTGTCATAACCCGCAATGATATTCAGTAATTGAGCCGCATCCGTGACGTTGCGCGCAAATGTACCCACCACATCTAACGAGGATGCAAAGGCAATCAGCCCATAGCGTGAAACACGTCCATAAGAAGGTTTAATAGCCACTGTGCCACAATAGGCGGCAGGTTGACGGACACTTCCACCAGTATCTGTTCCTAGGGCCAAGGGAGCCATACGCGACGCAACAGCGGCGGCACTTCCCCCGCTCGAACCACCGGGCACACGGTCTAAATCCCACGGATTATGGGTTGTAAAATAACCGGAATTTTCGGTGGAGCCACCCATTGCGAATTCATCAGTATTGGTTTTGCCGAGAATAATTGAGCCTGCATTAATCAAATTTTCGACAACGGCGGCGTTGTACGGCGGGGTATATCCTTCTAAAATTTTTGACCCACAAGTTGTTTGAATCCCTTTAGTACTCAACACATCTTTAACTGCAACCGGAATCCCCAACAATGGTGATGATTCACTATTTGCCAACCGCTTGTCGGCTTCATCGGCCTGATTTAAAGCCAAATCTGGGGTGGTTGTTAAAAATGCCTGGACATCACTATCCACCGCTTCAATACGATCAAGATAGGCTTGGGTGAGTTCACGGGCGCTAATTTCGCCAGATTGTAATTTGGCACGGGCTTCACTTACAGTAAGATTAATCAGATTTTCGCTCATAGGTCTGCTATTTCAATATATTTAGGGCTGGATAATCAAAGTCGCAGTATATCATAAATTCTCTACACAGTTATAGTCGAAAAAACGCATAAAAAAGCGTCTCAAAAAGAAAAACTCTTCACTTTAGGTAAAGAGTTTCATCAATTCAGTCTAAAATAGTTCGCTTTAGGATACGGTTAACAAAACTTCATTAACTGTCTCAATCAATTTTTCGGGTCTAAAAGGTTTAGAAATAAAAGCACAGCAACCCAACTCAACAAGTTGGGATTGAATACCAGTTAGTGAGCTAGCCGTTACAACGATCACGGGGATATTCGTAAAATCTTGTATTTGGCGTAGATCATAAATCATGGAAATGCCGTTACGCTGTGGCAAATTCAAATCCATCAGAATGAGGTCTGGATGAACTTCATATACAGTATCTTCAAAGGTTAAGGGATCGTTGAGTGAAAAAATCTCATGCTCTATTTTTTCTAATGCATGTTTGATCAAGAAAATCTGGATATTGTCATCTTCTACAACAAGTATTTTTGACATACACAAATCCTAAGAATCTAAACTTTAGATTTCATAATGATGACAGAAATAAAATTAACTTGTCAATAGGTTAACTATAAAAACTAATATTATCGGCAATATAAACACACTTAAATAAAAACCCCCATAAATTTATGAGGGTTCTCAAACTATATCGATTTCTATGTAGCAATTAAGCGAGTTTGATAACCCGATAAGCTTCCGCATATTCCATTTCCATACCCTTGCCACGTTCTTTTGACCATGAGCGGATCATCTTGTCTATATCGAGATCAGGGTTTTGACCTTTCATTTCATCCATTTGACTGACATGCGCTTGCAAGGCTTCAAGTTTAACATCGATGGTTGAAGTGATATTGACGTAGGTATTGGGATTTTGCCAGCCGCTCACATAAACACGTTTGACTTTATGCGCGGTTAAACCTTCTTCTTCCAATTCTTGAAAGACGTGCGGTTGACCACATGCCGGGAAAACTGCATCAATAGCCGCACCACCCGCCGCCCGATGGTCAGGATGATTAATCCAGCCATCGTTGACAAATACCACGGTGGGGTCGAGTGTCATCACGGTATCGGGTTTAAAACGGCGAATTTCGCGCACGAGTTTTTTACGTAAGGCCAATGTATTTTCAAGTTCGCCATCTGGCTCGCGCAAAAAGATGACTTCATGAACGCCAACAATTTCGGCGGCGGCCCGTTGTTCGGCTTCACGAATTTCGCGTACTTCTTCACGCGTATAATCGGTGTTAGCAATACCGACATCACCACTTGTGCATAACACGTAGCAAACTTCGGCACCTTCCTGTACCCAGCGCGCAATTGTACCCGCTGAGCCAAATTCAATATCATCCGGATGTGCCACAATCACCATTGCGCGTTCGGGCACATAAAATCCGTTATTAGCCATATTTATCCTCGACTTTCTATACCAATAACAATCCGTTTACTATTTCTAGACGTTGAAGGTTTAAACTAGCTGTAAGCAGATCCTTCTTCAGCACTGACAGCCACCAATTTAGGTTTCTTACTTGCTTCTAGGCGACCCGCAATCATCGTTGTGTCATGTGGAAAGACCACAATTGCGTTATTTTCGAGTGCAAACTGTTGCCAGATACGCTTTGTTTCGAGTGTAATCAGCGGTTCGACATCATATGCTGTCATCCAACCCAAACGTTCAAAATGAACACCATAGCTTGCCAAATCGCACACAAATAAAAGATGTTGATCGCCTGCATACACATGGACACCCATATGCGCGGGAGTATGACCGGACATGACAACGCCGCGAATCCCCGGTAGCAAATCTGTATCACCATCTAACAAACGCATCTGACCTGACTCGACCAAGGGTTGATAATTGACGGGAAAATAAGTGGCGGCAGTGCGTTCATTGGGTTGCATGGCGTCTTGATATTCACGTTCTTGGACCACATATTCAGCATTCGGATAAGCCGCCACAATGGATTCGCCGTCTTCACCAAAAGTTGTATTTCCGGCGGCATGATCACCATGCAAATGCGTATCAATAACTAAATCAATATCGCCACGGCTCAGTCCAATCCGGGCTAACCCTTCATCGAGGGTGCCATTCGGATAGGTCAATTGGGTGACACGCCGCATTCTTTCATCCAATTTGTCACCGTAGCCCACATCCACCAAAATATTCTTATCGCCAGTTTTAATAACCATACAATTTAAACACATGGGCAAATAATATTCATTATGCGGGGGTTGATACTTACTCCATAAAACGCGCGGTACCAAACCAAAAGGACCGCCACTATCAACCATAACATTCCCTGAATTCAGGATATGAACTTCCATATCACCAATTTTAAACATGCAACATCCTTTATGGGAAACTACTTTTTGTACCAGTGCCAATCATACCAGATATAAGTCGCTATCGTTAACAAAAATCCCTTGGTATATCCATCAACCAAGGGATTTGCTTTCTAACTATTGTTCAGCAGACATTAGACACCTTTGGGGTCATCATACAAAGTCTTCAGATATGGCTTCGTGAGTTCTGCCACTACTGTTGGGAAGACAAAGAGGGGGGTGATAATCAACCATTCGCCAAGGGTCAGCGGAATCGCATCAAAAATATTCGCGAGGAAAGGAATATAAATCACAACCAAAAGCCCCACGAAAGAACTCAGCACAGCCCATTGCATGTATTTATTGGTAAATACCCCAATTTCTGGCAAAGTAAAGATCTCAGAACGTGAACTATACGCACGCACCAATTGCGCCGCCGACAAGGTCAAGAAAGCCATCGTCCGCGCCAATTCTTCGCCAGCATCACCTTTAGGCACTAAACCAATATCAATATCTCCATGTCCAATGGCAAAGGCTAACAGAGTAACCGCTGTCATCACGATTGTTTGGATAACCATCCCAATTTGCATCAAATTATTGATAATCGGTTCTTCAGGTGAACGCGGTTTATGGCCCATAATATCGGGATCTGCTTTTTCCACACCCAACGCTAGCGCCGGAGCACCATCCGTTACCAGATTAAGCCATAGCAACTGAATGGCGGTTAAGGGTGATCCCCAACCAACCAATGTCCCAATGAAAATGGTTGCGATTTCAGCCAGATTACAACTCAGCAAGAAATAGACAAATTTGCGGATATTGCTATAAATGACGCGGCCTTGTTCAACTGCTTCGACAATACTGGTGTAATTGTCATCAGTCAAAATCATATCGGCACTTTCTTTGGTTACATCTGTGCCGGATATACCCATCGCAATACCAATACTTGCTCGCTTAAGTGCTGGCGCATCATTCACGCCATCGCCAGTCATCGCTACAACATGATTACGACGCCGGAACGCTTCCACAATCCGAACTTTATGATTTGGAGAAACCCGTGCAAACGCATCAACCTCATCAATCAGCGTATCAAGTTCTGCGTCTTCGATGGTATCCAGTTCTGCGCCACTAATAACACGACCACCTTCATGCAACAAACCAATTTCTTGGGCAATTGCACGCGCTGTATCTGGATAATCACCAGTAACCATAACCGTTTTAATACCTGCACTCCGAGCTTTGGCAATGGCTCCCTTAACTTCGGGACGCGCTGGGTCACGCAAACCAATTAACCCGATAAGATCCAAATCAAACTCAATGGTTTCAGGTGAGACTTTATCTGGCAAAGCTTTAATTGTCTTTTGGGCAACTGCCAAAACGCGCAATGCTTTGCTCGACATTTCACTATTTTTAGCCAGAATATTTTCGCGTCGTTCCGGTGTGATTGGTTTATATTCGCCATTTTCATAAATCGTATCACATAAGCCAATAATGACATCCGGTGCACCTTTCACAAATACCAGAAGCTCGTCGCTATCCGGTTGCTTGTGAATAGTTGTCATCCGTTTACGATCAGAATCAAATGGAATTTCATCGACACGCGGATATTCCGTTTCAACAGATTTGCGCCATAAACTGGCTTTAGCCGCCGCCACAATTAATGCACCTTCTGTTGGATCACCAATCATCCGATAGCCGGCTGGAACCTCGCTATCTTCTTCCAAACGCGCATCACTCGCCAAGAGACCACCTAATAGCATACGCTTGGTTTCTACACGTTCGTGGGGATCTTGATCTGCGCCCTTTGCGCTAAATCTACCAGTTGTACTATAGCCTTCACCTGAAATATCGAGGCGATGGTTGGCCACGATCATTTGGACGGCAGTCATTTCATTTTGGGTAAGAGTACCCGTTTTATCTGAACAAATAGCGGTCGCGCTACCAAGTGTTTCAACGGCAGGCAATTTACGAATAAGCGCGTTACGTTGAATCATCTCACGCATCCCAATGGCCAAGTTGATGGTCACCACAGCGGGCAAACCTTCAGGCACTGCGGCAATTGCCAATGAAATTGCAATAATAAAGCTTTCTTGGATGGCTTCAGCTAACGGAACATCATGGTGTACAGATTGGAATGCCCCAACCGCAAAAACCAAACCACAAATAACCAAGGCCCCGATACTCAGTGTCCGGCCCAAATCATTCAAGCGTGTTTGCAGAGGTGTTTCTTCTTCTTCGGTGCTTTGGATGAGTTCGGCAATCTTGCCAATCTCAGTTTGCATTCCACTCGCGACGACAACGCCTACGCCACGCCCATAGGTTGTAATCGTACTCATATATGCCATATTTTTACGATCACCAAGGACAGCGTTTTCTTCAAGAACAGCGCTTGCATTCTTTTCAACAGGAACTGACTCGCCCGTTAAAGCCGCTTCTTCAATCCGCAAGTTAGCTGTTTCAATCAAACGTAAATCTGCCGGAATATAGTCACCTGCTTCTAACAAAATAACATCACCGGGCACAACCTCATTCGATGGCACAACCAGAGTCTTACCATCGCGCATAAGTCGGGCGTCCGGTGCGGCTAATTTCTTAAGAGCGGCCAATGCTTCTTCGGCGCGACCTTCTTGAACCAAACCCAATGTCGCATTCAAAATAACAATCGCCATAATTGCAATTGCTTCAACATAGTCACCCAAGACAAATGAGACAACTACCGCAAAAAGCAAAATATAAATGACGAAATTGTTGAATTGGGCAATAAAACGTTGGAACCAAGTAGGGCGCGGTGCTTCAGCTAACTCATTCTTGCCATATTTTTCGAGGCGCTGGTTAACTTCAGAGGTGGTTAACCCCTTTTCAATATCAGTGGAAAGATTTTGAACCACATCTTTCGACGGGAGAATATGCCATTTTACATCACTACTCATTCAAGATTACTCCAATAGATTGTGTGGGTGCTGTGCTAATTGTAGTCAATCTCAGCATAAATGCGAGTTTGGATTAGGTACAATTTTGTAGTTTTCAGTTTGGGGACTATCATAACATGCTCTTCAGTATAATCTACACCCCGCAATTTAGGGTTTTATAACTGTTTGTCTATGATGCTTTGGGTCAATTCTAAGGCTAAAGTTACGGTTTCATCTAAACTGAGTTGATAGCCATCATTCCAATGGTCAAAAGCCTCAGTTTCGGAGAGATTGGCATGAACGGCTTCTAAACACAGATCATACTGAGAACGGTTTGGGGCGCTAACCGTAAAATAGTTTTCTTGATTGATATGCTCGATAGCTCCCAAGAGTTTGGTTGCACCGTTATACAAACCGACTTCAGCCACCAACGCCGCAATGCTGATAATAATACCTACTGTCAGGTGAATATTGCCCACCGACAAGTTTTTTTCTAGCGATCGTTGCAAAAGATTAGCGGCATAACCATAATCACTCTCCAAGCTAGCAATATCTGCCAAATTTTTAATGACGGTGGCTACACGCACACTATTATTCAATTCTTCACCAATTTCTAAGGCTGTTTCTAGAGATTGTTTAGCCTGCTCAAAATTGCCTGCTGTCTTGTAAATGACGCCTTGTACATTGAGAAGCCAGCCGAGTTGGTGAACATTGTTGGCTTCTTCAATCAATCGTATCGCTTGCTGAACGTCTTCCAGCGGAACTCGCTGATATTTATCTTTGATATCAGTATATAGTCCCAACAAAGCCAGATAACCATAGGACATGCCTAGTAGAACTTTATCGGATTGACCTTCGGCAAGCGCTAAAGCATTTAACTGAACTTGATAGGCTTTATCGATTGCACCATACCACCGTAACAATTCGCCTTGAGCATGATGGGCTGGAATGGCGATTTCACAGAGTAGCTCGTCTGCTTGGGCAAAACATTTCTTATACCAATCAATGCCTTCATGGCTATAGCCACGTGTCCCCAATGCCCAATAAATTGAATTGAGAATGGTTAATGCACGGTCAGCTTGTTGATGCTCTAAACAGTATGCTAGAGTTGCCCGAAAATTATCGAGTTCAGTCTCACAAACAATCATCCAATAACCCACTTGAGACGTCACGCGCATCTCAAAGAGTTTAACGGCTAAACCGATGTAGTAGTCTTTGTATTTTTCTTGCACACGTTGCTGATGGGGGTGTTCTTGCAATTGTTCCATGGCATATTCGCGCAATGTTTCGAGCATCGTAAACCGTGGGTCATGATTTTCATCTTCATAGACGATCAATAGACTTTTACGAATAAGCGAAGCGACAATTTCGACAACATCCGCATTTTGATCATAAAAACATACCGTTTGAATACTATCTAACGTAGAACCACCGTGAAACAATCCCAGCCGCATGAAAATAAGTTTCTCAGTTTCATCTAATAAATCATAACTCCATGCAATAGCATCGCGGAGCGTTTTATGACGTTGCGGTAAATCACGCGGACCGGATGTAACCAGATCAAGCCGATTATTAAACTGTTGCAGAATATGACGGGGTGTGAGGATATTAAGACGCGCCGCCGCCAACTCTAAAGCGAGCGGAATCCCCTCTAAATATTGACAAATTTTGCCGACCGCTTCGTAATCATCATCTCTGAGTTGCCAACGGGGCTTATGCGCACGGGCTCGGTCGATAAAGAGTTGGACCGCATTATTTTCTGTCAGCTGACTATCATTTTCTTCCGGTGGTCTGAATGGCTCTAGATCGTAGAGTTGTTCCCCTACTAGTTCTAAAGCTTCGCGGCTTGTCACTAAAATTTTCAGCTTAGGGAATTGAGTATAAAGGTCTTTTACGAACCAATGCGCGGCAAGTACATGTTCAAAATTATCTAGAATGAGCAGAAGTTCTTGGGTACCAATAAATCCCTGCAAGATTTCCATCAGCTCGGCTTGAGCCGATTCACGTAAGCCAAAACTTTGCAAAACCGCTTGCGGAACAAACTCCGCTTGTGTCAGATTAGCCAGCGGGACATAATAAATGCCGGCAAAAGCGTTTTCATCTGCCAAATTTTTAGCCAGTTCAATCGCCAAGCGTGTTTTGCCGACACCGGGTGGCCCGACCAGCGTTAAAAGTCTTGAAGAATCGATAAGTTCCAGTAGATGTTCGATATCAACTTGCCGCCCTACAAAAGAAGTCGGAATTTGGGGCATATTATGGAGAATGTTTTGAGGTGTTTCAGGACTTGGATAATGGGATGGTTGATCATCACCGTCAATTAATCCCCACTCACGCGCTAAATTAACAACCTTAATCCGACTATTGACGCCGAATTTGCTATAAATTTGTTTGTTATACCAGCGCACGGTATTCGTGCTGATATAGAGCTTATCGGCGATTTGTTGATTGGTTGCACCATCCGCCATAAGCTGGATGATCTCTAACTCACGCTCTTTGAGTTCTTCCAGCAAATAATCCACAGACATGGGTTAAATCCGATATGACATACTTTAAAATGCCCATTATAACTGAATAATAGACTGCTCCCCAAAATTATCTAACCTAAACTTTCCATTCCTTAATGTGGTGATTCAACGCCCAATCCTCACAATTTTCATAAGACTACCTATAGGGGTGGTGACTACCCACCCGCAATCTAGTTAAATAGAATTTATCCGAAACAAACACACTAACTGGGGGCAGTTATGTACACACAAATTGAGGGCGACAAAGCGATTTTCATTCAGACACTCAATATTCACGGTGAGGCTCAACAAAATATTCAGGTTGATATGCACGTAGCAACGCAAACCTCTGAATTTCATTTCCGGGTTGAACCGGAACTCACTTGGATACCTGTGGCTGAGGTAGAAGAATTGCCCTTCGAACCATTGACCGATCGCGAATTAGAAGTTGCCCAATTGATTATGGAAGGGTACTTAACCAAACAAGTTGCGTTGACGCTCCATATTGCGATTGGCACCGTGCGCAATCATGTCAAAAATATCTACCAAAAATTGGAAGTTCATTCACGCGTCCAATTGATCAACAAACTGATTCAATATAATTTGGTCGATAATTCTGAGTTAGCTTAACGACAAAATTCAAAACGAAAAAGCGACGGGGAATTTGTTCCTCGTCGCTTCTTTTATTTCTCAGTTTTTCAAGCAATCTTATGCTTCAAGCAATGCTTTCCGGCGCTTTTCTTCTTTCAAACGATTTTCCGTATTCAGAATACGTTTGCGCAAACGCAAGTTGGTGGGTGTAACTTCGAGAAGCTCATCATCCGCCATAAATTCGATGAAATCATCCAAGCTCATATTGCGCGGTGGTACCAATCCGGCAACTGTTTCCTTCGGCTTACCGCGATGATTCGTCACATGCTTCGCTTTGGCGACATTCACCGCCAAATCTTCAGGGCGGATATGTTCACCGACAACCATACCTTCGTAGACATCAATTTGTGGACCGATGAAGAATGATCCACGTTGTTGCCCACCAAGTAATGCATAAGACGTTGAAGTCCCGTTTTCAAACGCAACCAGACTTCCATATTGGCGTTGGGGTGTTTCACCGTAAACTTCGGCATAGTCATGAAACAGACTATGAATTTGCCCCATACCACTCGTCGCGCGCATAAATTGTGATTGGAAACCAATCAAGAAACGGGTTGGCACCAAATAGGTCATGTAGGTTGTACCGTTTTCGGCATACATGTTGAGCATTTCGCCACGGCGGCCACCCAAAAGTTCAACAAGCGTGCCCACCATTTCATCAGCAACTTCAACGCTAACTTCTTCGATAGGTTCAAACAGCTTGCCAGTTTCCGGTTCTTCACGGAAAATAACTTCCGGCTTGCTAACTTCGAATTCATAACCTTCACGGCGCATGGTTTCGATGAGAATACCTAAGTGCAATTCACCGCGCCCACTGACAATAAATTTGTCAGGAGAGGTACCATCTTCGACACGCAAGGCTACATTGCTACGGGTTTCATCAATCAACCGTTGGCGCAACCGGCGGGAAGTTCCCCAACCAGTCTTTCCTTCACGTCCTGAAAAAGGCGAAGTATTCACCCCAAAGGTCATGCGGACGGTGGGTTCTTCAACATGAATAGCTGGCAATGCTTCAGTGACGCTCGGGTGAGCAATGGTGTCACTGATATTCAGTTCTTCTAAGCCACCAAAAGCGACAATATCGCCTGCTTCTACCACTTCAACTTCTTCACGGTCCAGGTTGTGGTGGGTGAACAAATATTCAATGCGACCATTAATCCGTTTGCCATCCGGCGTAATCCGTACAACAGACATGCCTTTGGTCAAGGTTCCTGAAACAAGTCGACCAATCCCCAACTGACCTTTGTAGTTATCATATTCCAGCGTGGTCACCAACAATTTAGCAGGTGAGTCTGCTTCAATTTGCGGAGGCGGTACTTCTTTGACGATAAGGTCAAACAAGGGTGCCAGATTGTCTTCCAGTGTATCCGGCGTATCGCCCGCTTTACCATCTAAACCAATAGCGTAGATGACCGGGAAATCAGCTTGCTCGTCAGTTGCGCCCAGTTCAAT
The DNA here is from genome assembly GCA_050303635.1 of Anaerolineae bacterium. Lineage (GTDB taxonomy): Bacteria > Chloroflexota > Anaerolineae > Aggregatilineales > J027 > JAKEEQ01. The sequence continues at coordinate 4,454 of JBNLCD010000009.1, read as the reverse complement.
GAACAAATCGAAGGTGTCATTCAAAACATCTTCGGCGCGGGAGTTTTTGCGGTCTACTTTGTTCACAACCACAATGATGCGTAAACCAAGTTCAAGCGCTTTACGCAAAACAAAACGAGTTTGGGGCATCGGGCCTTCAACAGCATCAATGAGTAACAATGCGCCATCAACCATATTCAAGACGCGTTCTACTTCACCGCCAAAGTCGGCATGTCCGGGAGTATCGACAATATTGATTTTGATATCATTCCAAGTGATTGCCGTATTCTTACTTAGAATGGTAATGCCGCGCTCACGTTCCAAATCATTGTTATCTAGAATCCGTTCTCCGGCGCGCGACGCATCCCGAAAAACATTCGATTGTTTTAACATGCCATCGACAAGTGTTGTCTTCCCATGATCAACATGGGCAATAATCGCGATATTACGCAATTCATCGCGGGTTTGCATAAGTTATCCATTACCTCAAGTGTCTAAATGTTTGGAGTCAGTGCCATTGTAGCAGAAACTAGCAACACGTATAGCGAAAATTTAAGATTGGCTCGCAATTTAGCCAGAATGACTAATCAAATTATGTATCCCAAATAGTTACCTGCGGTATAAAATAACTAGCGAAGTTTCTTGAGACGTTGGCGTAATATCTTGTTTTTAACAGCTTTTACGTCATATTTGGCGGCACCTAAGAATTTACCAAATCGCTCAAATCCACGAGCAAGCGCTTCAACAAAATCTTCATTTTGACTCAGTTCTTCATCCTCTAACCAGAAACCCAAAATGGTGAAAATCTTGTCAGTTTTATCAAATTTACTATCAAAACGTGCGACCAATTGGTCACCCCATAAAACAGGCAAGGTATAGTACCCGTATTTCCGTTTATCTTTGGGCTTATAGACTTCCCACACATAGTCAAATTCGAACAAAACTTTGGCACGTCCCCGTCCGCTCACATTATCGAGTGGTGCCAGAAAAACAACTTCTTCACTGGTAGTCGTATCTAACGGTGTCCATGCTTCAGGAATGCGTCCTGCAACCAATGTCTCGATATGTTCAATATCTTCCGCGAGGACAAAGTGGGTTGCTCGCCAGCCCTCAACGGTGAGCGGTACAACTTCCTCATTTTTGATTAGGGCTTCGCATATTGCTTTCTTTTTGCTAAATGGCGCGCCGCTCATGCGACTCAAACCAGCAAAACTGATTTCCTTTTTGAGAGAAAAAAGATCATATTCCGCATCAGAAACTTCATACAATAAGCTTTCACCAGCGACTGTTTCGGCCAATGCATAATAACGTTCAAATTTTTCCCGATGATGTGTCATCACATCGCCAATCCGCCATAAATAATATAGAGCCAGTGAACTATCCTTACGTCCTCGATAGCTTTCCGTGCGCTTCCTATTCTTCACACTAAAATCACGATTACTAACGATACCGCGTTCTTTCAAGATATCGCGCATTTCAGCGATAGCATCCGCGTGTTCAACACCCATTTGCTTGATACGTGAACCATAATAAGATGTGCCATCCCGCTCACGATGCATCATGGTCCGCCAATACGGGAGTTCATCCATCGGGCGACATGCTAACCAGCCACCCCAATCAAAGAATTTCCGTTGTTGATAGGTGACCTCTTCCCATGAGGCAATTTCATAATCTACCACCCGACTATGTAGCAAAATATCTTGGCTACGAGTGATGATTTGGAGCGGGTCAAGCTGTAGATATTCCATTTCACGCATTGCTTGTTCGGTACCTTCGAGACCTTGCCAACGTCGCCCCGGCCATAAGCCTTGTTTACCTAGAATAAAACGGCGCGCAATATCAATATCAATGGTTAACATAGGATTTGGCTTTCCCTTGTAATCAATGCAGAAAATAACTAAAACTTTGCTCTTTGTGAGGATGACCCAACAATGTTTCTAGTATATCTTTTTTAGGACATATTGTCGAACATCTGTTCTTTTGGTTTTTAAATTACTTGTGACTATCTACACACTCGCCCAGAATTAAGATTTTTTTATGTTGTAGTTAAATTATAAAAAACTAAGTATGCTATAGGAAATAAATATGGGGGATGTGCAGATGTCAGAAATTATCCGTAAAGAAGTGTTTGATAATGATGTTTGCCTTGAATGGCTAGATAATGATCAAATAGTCATTTTTTCCGCACCACGACCATCACGCAGTACAGTGGATACATGGGCTGAAAAAGTCATCGAAATTACCGATAAATATCGCCACAAAGTTCGCTATATTCATGATTTTTCTCAATCCCGTGTGGTTTTAACGCCCTATGCTCGTGAAAAAGCGAAGATTGTCAATAGTACGCACCCTGATGCGAAGGGTTATGTTGCGGTAATTTTACAACGAACCGTTTTATCAAGCGCCTTGAGCCTTTTCCTCAAACAAGATTTGTTACGCCGCCAACCCAATATTATTAACCGTATCTTCTTTAATCGCGAAGATGCACTGGCTTGGTTAAGAAAATTTCCAGTCGAAGAATCTGATACCGCTCCGGAATAATAGCTGATAGGGTAGGCATTAAAGTTTGAAGCCTACCCTATGTTCACTTATTGTAATAAACGCCAACTCGGTCCGCTCGTCGACGTATAATCCCCAATCAACATCATAATATTTTGGGGGATAGTTATAAACCAAGCACTCGAACTTGCTGTCGCGCGGTCAATATAGTATTGAGCTTGTAATGAATACGATTGAGCTGGCGCAGTCGCCCAGCCAACGCCTTGCACATTTTCATTATTCACCCATACCCCTGCAAATACACCCTCTGGACCAAATAAACCATCGGGCGGCGATTCTGTGAGGGTAGCTTCACTGACTGAAAATTGTTGCCAGAAAAATCCGGTTGTTTCAATTCCGCCTAACACATAGACTTGATTGGTATCGGCTCGCCAAATCATCAAGCCATGCTCAAATGGCTGATAACTCGCATTGGTTGTCAGCGGCTCATAACTTGAACACTGACTACCGGCCCCTTCAATCATCGGAAAACACGCTAGACTAAATGATTCTGAGTCAAAGGCATAGGTTTGCCCATCTTCGCCGATTACATCTAAATGGATACGTAGCGTATTGAGAGAATAGTGAATATCCGCCACAGAAAAACTTGTTTCACCAACACCAAATCCCTCAATTGACTTATCAGGAAAAGGTGTCCACACATTTCCCTTATAGATGAAATATTGCAAAGTAGCGGTGACATTGGTTGCCCGTTCAACTCGCCAACTGACAACAAATGGTTCTAATCGATTTACCGGATCTGGATTGATCGTTAAATAAACTAGATTAGGTGCATTCGCGCTCACTGTGGTAGGCCTTGGCGTTGATGTCGCTACGCTAACTGATGAAGTAGGCAACGTATTGGGAACTTCAGGCGGGGCAATGGTGAGTTCTTGATGCGTATAAACGGTACCGGTGAGCATATCAACCACGCGCAATCGAATTACAATATCACCCATGACATATTCAGGTTGAATCGTGCCATGTCCAAATGAAGCTACCCATAAATTTGTCCGGGGTAATTCAATGGATTTAACACTGCCATTTGGCAAAATTTGGTCAAATTCGAGATTAGTATAAGAACGGCGATTGGCTATTTCCCAATAAACAATCGCATTAAAAACAAGTGGATTAACGATGTCTGTTGTATCAACATAAAACTGAGTAATTTCAGGTGTGTCATCACTCGGTGCAAAATTGATCTCAACAAAGCGTTGATCGTAAATAGTTCCATTTGCATCTTGAATACTTAGCCGATACATCATCGGGCCAAAATTAAGCGGGTGGTAGAGTGGCATCTCATAATCCGTTGTATTGGCAGGCAAGGGCGTATCTCCTGTAATTTTTGTCCATGCATCAACTTGATAGGTTTCAAGCACAAGCTGATAATCCGAACTTAAATTCACCGTCTGCCAACTGAACGAAGCCATTTTGTTTTCATATTCCACCTCATACACCGTAAATGCCACTTCTTCGCTTAAACCAAAATTTAAGATGGCTGGTGGACGTTCTTGCGCCGTAACTACCCCGGTGAAACCAAGCAAAATTAAAACAATGACTAAGCTCACCATAATGAATTGACGCATTATTTTCTCCTTTCAGAAATTGATTTTCTCACTAGTGAGACGGGGAACATCTCAATTCGTTACAAAAATCGCGCAAAGAAAGGATGTGGTTCAGCTATAAACTGTCAGCAAACACATTGATCTGCGCACTATGTTCACGTTTGTGGGCATAATAGGAATAGACGATAAAATCTTCGAGATCATATTCATCACCATACCATGCCAATACACCATTTGTTCGGCGCAGATCAAGTGGAATAGCATCCATGAGAGGAATTGTCCGTTCATGATGCGAGAGGTAGCTATTCATAACTTCTTGCCAGCTTAGATGTTGGCGTGCCTTGACTTCACTATCATTAAAGCCGATATAAT